>JAEYUE010000210.1 GCA_023433655.1 Pseudomonadota bacterium
CGCCCTGCAGCTCTCGGCTCCGGAAGCCGCCCTCGCCGTCGGCGGCCTCGTGCTGCTGATGGTCGGCGCCTTCGCCGGCGAGAAGAGCACCCGTCTCGTCTCGGCCCTGTCGGTGCTGCTGCTGGTCGGGGCCACCGCCCTGGCCGTGACCGGCCCGCTGGGGCAGGCCTTCACCGGCGCCTATGTCGCCGATCCGCTGGCCGTCTACGGCAAGGCGCTGATCTTCCTGTCGAGCGCCGTGGCCATCATCCTCGGCGACGGCTGGATGAAGCGGTCGCGCATCGTCCGCTTCGAATATCCTGTGCTGATCGTGCTGGCCTCGGCCGGCATGGGCATGATGGCTTCGGCGGGCGACCTGATCTCGCTCTACGTCGGCATCGAGCTGCACTCGCTGGCCCTGTATGTGCTGGCCGCCATCCACCGCGACAACCTGAAGGCCTCCGAGGCCGGCCTGAAGTATTTCGTGCTCGGCGCCCTGTCCTCGGGCCTGCTGCTGTACGGCGCCAGCCTGATCTACGGCTTCACCGGCTCGATGCGCTTCGATGAGATCGCCGCCTACGCCGCGGCCAACCCGTCGACCGGCCTTGTCTTCGGCCTCGTGTTCCTGATCTGCGGCCTGGCCTTCAAGGTCTCGGCGGCCCCGTTCCACATGTGGACGCCGGACGTCTACGAGGGCGCGCCGACGCCGGTCGTGGCCCTGTTCTCGACCGCGCCCAAGGTGGCGGCCATGGTGCTGATCGCCCGCACCCTGGAAGGCGCCTTCGCCGGCTCGCACGAGCAGTGGTCGCAGGTGCTGATCCTGATCTCGCTGATCTCCTTCGCCGTCGGCGCCTTCGGGGGCCTGGTGCAGAAGGATCTGCAGCGGCTGCTGGCCTATTCGTCGATCGCCAACATCGGCTACGCCCTGCTGGCCATCGCCGCCGGCACCACCCTGGGCGTCCAGGCCATGCTGCTGTTCCTGACGCTGTACGTGGTGGATCAGTTCGGCTTCTTCGGCATCCTGCTGTCGCTCAGCCGCAACGGGCGGCCGATCCGGGCCATCTCCGACTTCGCCGGCCTGCGCAAGGACCGGCCGGTGACCGCCATCGCCATGACCGTGCTCTGCCTTTCGGTGCTGGGCATGCCGCCGCTGTCGGGCTTCTGGGGCAAGTGGGCGGTGTTCGGCGCCGCCGCCGAGGCGGGCTACTGGATGGCCGGCGCCGCCGGTCTGGTGGCCTCGGTCGTGGCCGGCTTCTACTACCTGCGGATCATCAAGCTGATGTGGTTCGACGCGGCTCCCGAGGGCCAGGCCGCGCCCGACCGGTCGCCGATCGAGGCGAAGACCATCGCCTGGGCCTGCGCCGCCTTCGCCTTCCCGCTGGTCATCGTCGGCCTGACCTGGCTGGAGCCGCTGACCACCGCCGCCGCCGTCGGGTTCGGAGCGGGGTAGGGCGGCCATGCCCGCCGCCCCGGTCCTGCTGCTCGACCAGACCGACTCCACCAATGCGGAGGCCCGCCGCCGCGCCGAGGCGGGCGAGACCGGACCGCTGTGGATCGCCGCACGACGGCAGACGGCAGGGCGCGGCCGCCGCGGGCGAAACTGGGAGAGCGAAGGGGGAAATCTGTTTTCCACCTTGCTGCAGTTGACCCGGAAATCGCCCGCCGAGGCCGCGCAGGTGACCTTCCTGGCCGCCCTGGCCGTGGCCGACCTGCTGGATCGCTACGCGCCGCCGTCGCTGGTCAGCATCAAATGGCCCAACGACGTGATGCTGGGCGGCGAGAAGGTCGCCGGCGTGCTCGTGGAGTCAGGCGCCCATGAGGCGGGCGGCCTCTGGCTGGCGATCGGCATCGGGGTGAACCTCGCCCATGCCCCGTCCGGCGCCGAGCGGCCGGCGACGGCGCTGGCGCAGCATCTGGCGGCCGGGGTGGCCGCGCCTCCGCCCGTCGATGTCGCTGCGCGCGAGCTGGCGGAGGCCTTCGCTGTCTGGATGGATCGCTGGGAGACCTTGGGCTTCGAGCCGGTGCTGGACGCCTGGCGGGCGCGGACACCCGGGCTGGATGGCCCGGCCGTGGCGCGGCTGGGGCATGAGACGGTCGAGGGCCGGGCCGAGGGCGTGGCCGCCGATGGGGCCCTGCGCCTGCGGCTGGCCGACGGCAGCCTGCGCCTGATCTCGGCCGGCGACGTATTCTTCGGGGAGGCCGCCTGATGCTGCTGGCGATCGAACAGGGCAACACCAATACGCTGTTCGCGGTGCACGACGGGACGGAGTGGTCGGCGCAATGGCGCACCGCCACCGAGGCCAGCCGCACCGCCGACGAATACGCCGTCTGGCTGAGTCAGCTGCTGACCATGCGCGGCCTGTCGCTCGGACAGCTGGACGGCTGCATCATCTCCAGCGTGGTGCCGCAGTCGATCTTCAACCTGCGCAACCTGTCGCGGCGCTATCTGAACGTCGAACCGCTGGTCATCGGCGACAATGTCGACCTCGGCATGCCGGTGCGCATCCTCAAGCCCAGCGAAGCCGGGGCCGACCGCCTGGTCAACGCCATCGGGGCCCATCTGGCCTATCCCGGCGACCTGATCATCATCGACAGCGGCACGGCGACCACCTTCGACGTCGTCGCCGCCGACGGCGCCTTCGAGGGCGGGGTGATCGCCCCGGGCATCAACCTGAGCCTGCAGGCCCTGCACGAGGCCGCCGCCATGCTGCCGCGCATCGCCATCCAGAGGCCCGAGAAGGTGATCGGCAAGGACACGGTGTCGAACATGCAGTCCGGCGTCTTCTGGGGCTATGTCGGCCTGATCGAGGGGCTGGTGGCGCGCATCAAGGCCGAGTGGGGCAAGCCGATGACCGTCATCGGAACCGGCGGCGTGGCCTCGCTGTTCGAGGGGGCGACCGACAGCATCGACCGGTTCGATCCGGACCTGACCATCCGCGGCCTGCTGGAAATCTGGCGGCGGAACACCCACCTGAAGGGCGAATGACCAAAGAACAATCGAACGAACTCGTCTTCCTGCCGCTCGGCGGGTCGAACGAGATCGGCATGAACCTGAACGCCTACGGCTTCGGGCCGGCCGACAATCGCCGCTGGATCGTCGTCGACGTCGGCGTGACCTTCGGCGACAACTCCACCCCCGGCGTCGACGTGATCGTGCCCGATCCCTCCTTCCTCGAGGGCGAAGACATCATCGGCATCGTCCTGACCCACGCCCACGAGGACCATATCGGGGCGCTGGGCTGGCTGTGGCCGCGCATCAAGGCGCCGCTGTACGCCACGCCGTTCACCGCCTTCCTGATCCGCGAGAAGCTGCGCGACGCCGGCATCCTCGACCGGGTGACCCTGCACGAGGTCCCGCTGGGCGGGCAGATCGACCTGGGTCCGTTCCAGGTGGAGATGGTCACCATCACCCACTCGATCGCCGAGCCGAACGGCCTGGCCATCAAGACGCCGCTGGGCACAGTGCTGCACACCGGCGACTGGAAGATCGACAACGACCCGGTCGTCGGCGAGCGCACCGACATCGAGACCATCCGCCGCCTCGGCGACGAGGGCGTGCTGGCCATGGTCTGCGACTCGACCAACGTCTTCCAGGAAGGCGTGGCCGGGTCCGAAGGGGACGTGAAGGTCGCCCTCGCCGAGCTGATCTCCGGGCTGAAGGGGCGGGTGGCGGTCGGCTGCTTCGCCTCGAACGTGGCCCGCATGGACAGCGTGATCCGCGCCGCCGAGGCGGCCGGGCGGCGCGTGGCCCTGGCCGGCCGGTCGATGCACCGCATCACCGCCGCGGCCAAGTCGGTCGGCATGCTGGCCGACCTGAAGCCCTTCCTGTCTGAGCAGGAGGCGCGCGTCTGGCCGGCGGACGAGATCCTCTATCTGTGCACCGGCAGCCAGGGCGAGCCGCGCGCGGCCCTGTCGCGCGTGGCCGAGGGCACGCACCCCTTCGTCAAGCTGGGGCCGGGCGACCACTGCATCTTCTCGTCGCGGGTCATCCCCGGCAACGAACTGGCCATCGGCCGGCTGCAGGACACCCTGTCCGAGCGCGGGGTGCGCATCTACACCGACAAGGACCACCCCGGCATCCACGTCTCCGGCCACCCCTGCCGCGACGAACTGCGTCAGATGTACCAGTGGGCGCGGCCGAAGGTGGCGGTGCCGACCCACGGCATGCGCCGCCACATCGCCGAACACGCCCTGCTGGCGAAGGAGATGCAGGTCCCCGAAACGGTCACCCCCCGCAACGGCGACATGGTGCTGCTGGCCCCGGGACCGGCGCGGATCGTCGACGAGGTGCCTTCGGGCCGCCTCTACGTCGACGGCGGCATGCTGGTCGAGGAGGCCGGCGCGGCCCTGCGCGAACGGCGTCACGCCGCCTCGAACGGGGTGCTGATCGTCAGCTTCGCCATGGACAAGCGCGGCAAGATCGTCTCGGACATCGACGTGCGCGGCCTCGGCCTGCCCGGCGACGAGGACAGCCCGCTGGGCGACCTGCTGGACGACCTCGCCGAACGGGTCGAACAGGTCGTCCGCGGGCTGAAGGGCGAGGCGCTGGCGGACGAACTGGTGGTCGAGCAGGCGGTCGCCCGCGCGCTCAAGAAGGCCAGCATCCAGATCTGGGATCGCCGCCCGATCGTCGAGACCATCATCCTGAGGCTTTGAAGCGCGGCCGGGCCTACCTATAAGGGTCCGACTCCGCCGTCCCCCAAGGTTGCCCGATGCCCGACGTCCCGTCCGAGTTCCGCTACAAGCGCGTCCTGCTCAAGGTCTCGGGCGAGGTGCTGATGGGCGACCAGGGCTACGGCATCGACATGAAGACCGTGGCCCAGGTCGCCTCGGCCATCGCCGACGTCGCCCGCGAGGGGGTCGAGATCTGTCTGGTCATCGGCGGCGGCAACATCTTCCGCGGCCTGAGCAAGGCCGCCGGCGACATGGACCGCGCCTCGGCCGACTACATGGGCATGCTGGCCACGGTGATGAACGCCCTGGCCATGCAGGCGGCGCTGGAGAAGATCGGCGTGCAGACCCGGGTGCAGAGCGCCCTGGTGATGAACGCCGTGGCCGAGCCCTATGTGCGCCGCCGCGCCCTGCGCCACCTTGAGAAGGGCAGGGTGGTGATCTTCGCCGCCGGCGTCGGCGCGCCTTTCTTCACCACCGACTCGGGCGCCGCCCTGCGCGCCGCCGAGATGGGCTGCGACGCCCTGCTGAAAGGCACCAGCGTCGACGGCGTCTACACCGCCGACCCCAAGAAGGATCCGACGGCGACGCGCTACGACGCCTTGACCTACCACGACGTCCTCGCCCGCGACCTGAAGGTGATGGACGCCTCGGCCGTGGCCCTGATGCGTGACTCGGGCATCCCGATCGTGGTCTTCTCGATCCGCGAGGACGGCTCGTTCCGGCGCACCCTGAAAGGCGAAGGGGCCTTCACCGTCATCAACTCGGACGGCAAGGTCGCCTGACAACTCCATAAGAAGACGAGAGAAACGACAATGGCCAAGCCTGACCTCAAGAGCTACCGCGACCGCATGGACAAGGCGGTCCAGGCCCTGAAGGAGGAGTTCGCCGGCCTGCGCACCGGGCGGGCCAACACCGGCCTGCTCGATCCGGTGATGGTCGAGGCCTACGGCTCGACCGCCCCCTTGAACTCGGTCGCCGCCATCAGCGTGCCCGAGCCGCGCATGATCTCGGTCAGCGTCTGGGACAAGGGCATGGTGGTGTCGGTCGAGAAGGCCATCCGCGCCGCCGGCCTCGGCCTTAACCCCATCGTCGACGGCCAGACCCTGCGCATCCCCATTCCGCCGCTGACGGAAGAGCGCCGCCGCGACCTGGTCAAGCTGGCCGGCAAGTACGCCGAGCAGCAGAAGATCGCTGTACGCAACGTCCGCCGCGACGCCAATGACGACCTGAAGAAGGCCGAGAAGGCCTCGGACATCAGCCAGGACGAGCAGAAGAAGATGGAGGCCGAGGTCCAGAAGGACACCGACGCCGCCATCAAGCGCATCGATGAGTCCTTGAAGGCCAAGGAAGTTGAGATCATGCAGGTTTGACGGCGCGTTTTGCCGTAGGATACGCGCCGGTCATGCCCGTCGAACCCCTTGATCCCCAGCCCGCGCCGGACGGGCCGCGCCACGTCGCCCTGATCATGGACGGCAACGGCCGCTGGGCGCAGGCCCGCGGCCTGCCCCGCGCCATGGGCCACCGCGAGGGCGTGCAGGCGCTGAAGCGCACGGTTCAGGCCGCGCCGGCCCTGGGCATCCGCTGCCTCACCGTGTTCGGCTTCTCGACCGAGAACTGGCGGCGCCCGGCCGAGGAGGTCTCGGATCTGATGGGCCTGGTCCGCTCCTATGTGGCCAGCGACCTGAGGCGGCTGGAGCGGGAAGGAGTGCGGGTGCGCATTCTGGGGCGGCGCGAGGGCCTGCCGGCCGACATCGCCCGCATCGTCGAACAGACCGAGGCGAGTACGGCCCACAACGACAAATTTCTGCTGCAGGTGGCCTTCAACTACGGCGGGCGGGCCGACATCGTCGACGCCGCGCAGCGCTACATCGACCGCCTGCAGGCCGGCGAGGCGACCGGCCCGCTGGACGAGGCGGCGCTGGAGGCGGGGCTGTCCACAGCCGGCGGCCCGCCGGTCGACGTCATCGTGAGGACCTCGGGCGAGCAGAGGCTGTCGAACTTCCTGCTGTGGGAGGCTGCCTACGCCGAACTGGTCTACCAGGACGTGCTGTGGCCCGACTACGGCGCCGAGGCCCTGGCCGACGTGGTCAGCCAATACCGCAACCGGGACCGGCGCTTCGGGGGGCTGACGCCCGCTCCGGCGCTCGCGGCCGGCTGATGGCGATGCGAGCCGGCGACATAGGCCTGCGGGCCGCGTCGGCCGTCGTGCTGGCGCCGGCCGCCGTTCTCGGCATCTGGGCCGGCGGCGTGTGGTTCCTCGCCCTGATGTTGGCGGCCTGCGCCCTGCTGGCGGTCGAATGGGCGATGATGAGCGCCGCCACGGCCTGGCGGCTGATGGCCGGGGCGGTCGGCTTCGGCCTGTTCGCGGCGGTCGTCTCGGCCCACGTCGAACAGCTGTCGCTGGCCCTGGTCATGCTCGTGTTCTGCGCCGCCGCCGCAGGCCTGTTCGCCCGCAGCCGGGGCCAGGAGGCCCTCGATGCAGCCTATGGGGTTCTCTATCTCGGCTGGCCGGCGGTCCTGCTGATCTGGCTACGCGACGGCTCCTCGGCCGCGGGGCTGGCGTGGACGGTGACGGCCTTCGCCATCGCCTGGGCCGCCGACATCATGGCCTATATGGTCGGCAGCCTGATCGGCGGTCCCAAGCTGTGGCCGCGCTTCTCGCCCAACAAGACCTGGTCCGGCTTCCTCGGGGGGCTGGCGGCCGGCACAGGCGCCGGCGCCCTGCTGGGGGCGTGGCTCGACCTCGGGATCGGGCCAGGGTGGGGCGCCCTGCTGGGGCTGGCGGCGGCGCTGGCGACCATGGCGGGCGACCTCTGGGAGTCGGCCCTCAAGCGGCGCTACGGGGTCAAGGACGCGGGCAAGCTGATTCCCGGCCACGGCGGCCTGCTGGACCGCGTCGACGGGCTGATGTTCGCCGTGGTGGTGGTGGCCTGCGGACGGCTGCTGTTCCTCAGCTTCGGGGCGGGGGCGTGATCCGCCGCCGCGTCACGGTGCTCGGCTCCACCGGCTCGGTCGGGGTCTCGACGCTCGAACTGATGGAGCAGGCCGAGGCCAGCGGGACCGGCGCCTTCGAGGTCGAGGCCCTGACCGGCGGCGCCAATATCGCCCGGCTGGCCGAGCAGGCGCGACGCTGGAAGCCCCGGCTGGCGGTGACGGCCGACCCCGCCCGTCTGGATGAGCTGCGCGAGGCCCTGTCGGGCACGGGCGTCGAGGCCGCGGCCGGCGACGGAGCGGTGATCGAGGC
>JAEYUE010000217.1 GCA_023433655.1 Pseudomonadota bacterium
CGGCGACGCCGTGGGCTCGGGCGACCGGGGCGAGCGCCTCGACCGCCGCCATGATGTCGGCGTCGTCGGCCGGCTTGAGCCGGATCTGCAGGGCGGCGACGTCGCCGGCCGCGAGCGCGGAGTCCAGCTTGCGCGCGAAGGCGGACAGGTCGTCGATCGCCGGCGGGGTGATCAGGTAGAGCCGGCAGGGCGGACGCGGCGGAATGACAGGTTCTCGGGCCATCAGCGGGAAGTGCGGCCCTCTGCGGTCGGGGTCAATCGCCTACGTACAATTCCCGAATGCGAACGACTTGCATTCGCCTCAATCTCATGGCTATAGCGAACTGTTCGCAATCGCATCGGGTCCGTCCTCGTGTACGTCTGCAACTGCAACGGTCTGCGCCAACGCGACGTCGCCGCCGCCATCGAGGCCGGCGCGGCGCGTCCGAAGGACGTGTTCGACAGGCATCAATGCCGGCCGCAGTGCGCCCGCTGCGTCTGCGAGATGCGCGAGATGATCGACGACAGCCGCCAGGCCTTCGCCCTCGCCGCTGAATAGCTGCGGGCGATTTTTACTCGCATTTTCAATAGACTGCGAAGTGTTCGCAAGTGAACACTCGCCCGCATCGCGTGTTATGAAGGGCGCGAGCGGCAGGTGATTCAGGGCGTCAGGTCGACGGCCGCCCCGCCGACGGGAAGACGATCATGAAGGGCGATCCGGCGATCATCCGCACCCTCAATGCGGTGCTGACCAACGAGCTGACCGCGGTCAACCAGTACTTCCTGCACGCCCGGATGTTCGAGAGCTGGGGCCTGAAGCACCTCGGAAACGTGATCTACGAGGAATCGATCGGCGAGATGAAGCACGCCGACAAGCTGATCAAGCGCGTGCTGTTCCTCGACGGCCTGCCCAACCTGCAGGACCTGCACAAGCTGAAGATCGGCGAGAGCGCGATCGAATGCCTGGGCTCCGACCTGCAGCTGGAGCTGGGCGGCCGCGACACCCAGATCGCCGGCATCGCCCAGTGCGAGGCGGCCAAGGACTACGTCAGCCGGCAGATCCTGGAGGAGATCCTGGCCGACACCGAGGAGCACATCGACTTCCTCGAGGCCCAGTTCAAACTGATCGAACAGCTGGGCGAGCAGAACTACCTGCAGTCGGCGATGACCGAGATCGCGCCCGACCGGAGCGCCACGGGGAACTGAGCCCCCTCCCCGCCCATTCCGCCTCCCGAGCATGACGGGAGGTCCCATGGTCGCCATCGATGAAGCCCTGGACGACGCGCGCGAGGCGGCGACGGACTTCCTGAACGCCGAGGGACGGCATCCCGGCCACGTAGCCATGGGCGTCGTCCTGACGGCGGGGTTCGCCCTGGCCGCGACGCTGTTCGCCACGCGGGCCCTGTCGCCGACCCCTGACCAGCCGCACGACGACCACGCGCCGGTCACCGAGCGGCCGCGCGGGCCGCTGAGCCTGATCCTGCCGGCGGTGTTCTCGGTCACCACCCTGTCGGCGGTGCGGGTGTGGAACGCCCCGCCGACGCGCGAGCGCACCGTGGCCATGACCCTGTGGGCTGGGGCCCAGGCGCTGAACGCCGTCTGGATCGCCCTGCGTCCGTCCGGCCGCGCCCTGCAGATCGCGGCGGCGATGTCGTCGGCGGGACTGGCGGCGGCCTTCGCCCACGAGGCGCGCAAGATCGACGCCCGCGCCGGCAAGCTGGCCTCGCCGCTGGGACGCAAGGTGCATATGGCGAACAGGGTCGAGGAACAGGCCACCGTCCACTGAGGCCGCGCCGCCGCCTTGCCGGACGGCCGCCGTTCCTTTAGGGAGCGCGCTCGCGCGCGCCGTCAGGGCTGCGCTCCAAACCTTCCGAGACACCGATGAAGATCAACGGCAACACCATCAAGCCCGGCATGGTCCTGCAGCACAACGGCGGCCTGTGGGTCGTCACCAAGGCCAGCCACGTCAAGCCGGGCAAGGGCGGCGCCTTCGCCAACGTCGAGGCCAAGAACCTCGAGACCGGCAACAAGCTGAACGAGCGCTTCCGGTCGGAAGACAAGGTCGAGCGCGTCACGCTGGAGCAGAAGGACTTCTCGTACCTGTACGAGCAGGGCGACGCCCTGGTGTTCATGGACGACGCCACCTACGAGCAGATCGAGCTGCAGAAGGACTGGGTCGGCGACGAGCGCATCCCCTACCTGCAGGACGGCATGAAGGTGGTCATCGAGATGCACGAGGGCCGGCCGATCGGCCTGGAGCTGCCCGAGCAGGTGACCCTGACCGTCGCCGAGACCGAGCCGACGGTGAAGGGCCAGACCGCCTCGTCGTCCTACAAGCCGGCCATCGCCGACAACGGCGTGCGCATCATGATCCCGCCGTACATGTCGGCCGGCGAGCGGATCGTGGTCGACACGACGACGGGCGAGTACGTGCGGCGCGCTGACTGACCTGGTGAGGAGTGCTAGTGAGCAAGAGGTGAGCGGGTTCGCGCGAGCGTCCGCCACAGCGGCTCACCCCTTCGCTCACTGACACTTTTCACTGAACTTCTCCGCACCTCCGGGCCAGACGCCTTTCAGGAGCTGCGGACCAGGAGATTCCCATGGCCCTCGCCTCCGCCCTGCTGCAAGTGATGATGGACGCGGTCCGCAAGACCGCCCGGCCGATGCTGCGCGACTTCGGCGAGGTGTCGAACCTGCAGATGTCGCGCAAGGGCCCGGGCGACTTCGTCACCGCCGCCGACATCAAGGCCGAGGAGACGCTGTTCGAGCTGCTGCTGAAGGCGCGGCCCGGCTACGGCTTCCTCGGCGAGGAGCGCGGCATGGTCGAGGGCACGGACAAGACCCACACCTGGATCGTCGACCCGATCGACGGCACCACCAACTTCATGCACGCCATGCCGCACTTCGCCATCACCGTGGCGCTGCAGCGGACCGCCCCCGACGGCCACGCCGAGATCGTCGCCGGCGTCACCTACAATCCGGTCATGAACGAGATGTTCTGGGCCGAGAAGGGCAAGGGCTGCTACCTGAACGATGCGCGCATCCGGGTCGCGGGGCGCAAGGACCTGTCGGAGAGCCTCATCGCCACCGGCCTGCCGTTCATCGGCAAGACGGGGCATGCGCAGGCGATCAAGGACATCCATGCCGTGGGCCAGCGGGTGGCGGGCATCCGCCGCCTCGGCTCGGCGGCGCTGGACTTCGCCTGGGTCGCAGCGGGGCGGTACGACGCCTTCTGGGAGCGCAACCTGCAGCCGTGGGACGTGGCGGCGGGGATCCTGTTCGTCACCGAGGCCGGCGGGGTGGTGAGCACCATCGACGAGGACGGCGACGCGATGACGGGCAAGCAGGTGCTGGCCGGCAATCCGGACATCCACGGCCAGCTGCGGAAGGTGCTGGGGGCCTGATTCCTTACCTTCTCCCGATGGGAGAAGGTGGCGGGGCGGAGCCCCGTCGGATGAGGGTCGGCTGGTTCTGTCGGCGTCAGCCGCCGCTCCCGCCGTCGACGCGGCTTTGCCGACCGCCGACAGACGCCCCTCACCCTTTGGCTGCTTCGCGCCGCCCTTCGGGTCGCCTTGCCGATCGCTTCGCTCCCGGAGGCTCAAGCCCTCTCCCAATGGGAGCGGGTCAGCCGCTGATCTGGCCGAAGTCGGCGACGCGGCCCATCACGGCGCGGATCTTGCCGAGCAGCTTCAGGCGGTTGTCGCGCTCCTCCGGCACGTCGGAATTGACCATCACCGCGGTGAAGAAGGCGTCGACCGGGGCGCGCAGACGGGCCAGGGCGGTCATGGCGGCGGCGAAGTCCTCGGTCTGCAGGGCCTGATCGACGGCCGACGCGGCCGCGGCGACGGCGGCGATCAGGGCGGTCTCCTCGGCCGGGGCGCCGGTCAGGGCGACGGGCTCGCCCGCGGGCAGAGGGCCCTTCTTCTCCTCGGCGCGGAGGATGTTGGAGGCGCGCTTGTATCCGGCCAGCAGCTCGGCCCCGTCGTCGGTGGCGAGGAAGGCGTCGAGGGCCTCGACCCGCCGCACGATGCGGACGAGGTCGTCGTCGCCGAGGGCGAAGACGGCGTCGACGAGGTCGTGGCGCTTGCCCTGGTCGCGGAGGAGGACCTTCAGGCGGTCGGCGAAGAAGTAGAGCAAATCAGCCGCCACGCTGGCTGCATGGTCGCCGAGAGATTTGCCTTGATTGAAGTCGGGCACGTGCCGCGACCACTGGTAATTAATCTCGTTGCGCTGCGCGGCGCCGATTACGAGCCGATCTAGGCTCATCCGCGCTCCATTCTCCAGCACCAACCGGATCACGCCCAGCGCGGCGCGGCGGAGAGCGAACGGGTCCTTGGAGCCGGTCGGCTTCTCGTCGATGGCGAAGAAGCTTACTAGGGTGTCGAGCTTGTCGGCCAGCGACACCGCCACGGTCAGCGGCGCGGTGGGGACGGTGTCCCCGGGGCCCTGCGGCCTGTAGTGGTCGCGGACGGCGTCGGCGACGGCGTCCGGGCGGCCGGCGGCGCGGGCGTAGTAGCCGCCCATGATCCCCTGCAGCTCGGGGAATTCCCCGACCATGCCGGAGGCCAGATCGGCCTTCGACAGCCGGGCCGCGGTCTCGGCCTGGTCGGGGTCGGCGCCGACCGGGGGCGCGATCTCGCGGGCCAACGTCGCGATGCGCTCGACGCGGTCGGCCACGGTGCGCAGCTTGGCGTGGAAGGTGACGCCCTTCAGTTTTTCGGTCCAGGCGTCGAAGCCGGTCTTGAGGTCCTCGTCCCAGAAGAAGCGGGCGTCGTTCAGGCGGGCGGAGAGGACGCGGCTGTTGCCGGCGGCGAGGGCCTGGCCGCCGTCGGAGGCCTCGACGTTGGCGACGACGACGAAATGCGGAGCCAGCCGGTGGGTGGCCGGATCGCGGACGGCGAAGTACTTCTGGTGCACCTTCATCGACAGCTGCACCACCTCGGGGGGCAGGTCGAGGAACTGCGGGTCCATGTCGCCGAGGATGGGGGTGGGCCATTCGGCCAGGCCGGCGACCTCGTCGAGCAGGCCGTCGTCGTCGACGAGGGCGAGGCCGCGGTCGGCGCAGGCCTTCTGCGCCGCCTCGAGGATGCGCAGCTTGCGGTCGGCGACATCGAGCAGGACGTGCTCGGCCTCCAGCTTGCGGCGGTAGTCGGCGAAGTCCTTCACCGCGAACGGCTGGCCGGAGCCCATGAAGCGGTGGCCCTCGGTCAGGTCGCCCGAGGCGACGCCGTCGATCTCGAACGGGACGACCCGGCCGTCGAACAGGGCCACGATCCGCTTCAGCGGGCGGACCCAGCGCAGCGCGCCCGAACCCCAGCGCATCGACTTGGGCCAGGGGAAGTTGCGCACGAGCTGGTCGACCATGCCGGGGATCAGCTCGGCGGTGGACTGGCCCTTCTGGCTGATCACGGCGAACAGGACGCCGTCGCGCTCGACCAGCTGGCCGCGGGTCAGGCCGGTCTTGCGCAGGAAGCCGTCCAGCGCCTGTTCGGGAGCCGAGGCCTTGGGACCCTTGAGCTCCTCCTCGCGGTCGGGCGTGGCGGCGGGCAGGCCCTCGACCACCAGGGTCAGGCGGCGCGGGCCGGCGAAGGTCGTCAGGGCGTCGTACGACAGCCCGGCGGCCTTGAGCCGCTCGCCGGCCATGCGCTCGAGATCGCGCGCCGCGCCCGGCTGCATGCGGGCGGGAATCTCTTCGGAGAACAGTTCGAGAAGCAGCTGGGGCATCAGTCGGTCCGGCGCTCGATGGCGAGCATCAGGGTGGGCGGCGCGCCGTCCCGGGCGCCGAAGGTGACGAACAGGGTGAGGGGCGCCGTGGACAAGGCGGCCGATTGAAGGGCGAGGAAGAGGTCGCGCTCGAAATAGAGATGGGCGCTGATGCTGCCGTCCTCGTGCGCCAGGACCCAGCCGCTCGTCCCGTCCGGCGAATGGTCGATCATGCCGAAGCGCGGATAGACGCTGGCCGGCGCGGCGCGCCCGTCGATCTGCGCTTCGACAGGCTCGAGGGTGGTCCAGACCGGGCCGGGGGGATTGGGCTCCATCGGCATGCGCAGCAGATCGTTCGGAAAGACCAGGCAGGCGGACAGGACAGGCCCGGGCTCGGACCGGCGGTCCTTCAGCGAGACGACGCGGTCGTCGCTCACGCGCGCGCCCTTTCCTGCTCGACCCACACGGTCGCGCACGCCTTGCACAGGTCGCGGATGCGGCCGATGTAGCTCTGGCGTTCGGCGACGGCGATGGCGCCGCGGGCGTCCATCAGGTTGAACAGGTGCGAGGCCTTGAGGACCTGGTCATAGGCGGGCAGGACCAGGGCCTGGCCCTGCGGGCCCTTCATGGCGAGGAAGCGTTCGACCTCGGCGACCATGTCCTCGAAGCGGCGCTTGAGGCCGTCGACGTCGTAGCCGTGGAAATTGGCCTCGGACTGCTGGCGCTCGTTCTCGAGGAAGACCTCGCCGTAGGTCAGGCCCTCCTTGGTGAACTTGAGGTCGTAGACGTTGTCGACGCCCTGGACGTACATGGCCAGACGCTCCAGGCCGTAGGTCAGCTCGCCCGAGACGACGTCGACCTCGATGCCGCCGACGCCCTGGAAGTAGGTGAACTGGGTCACCTCCATGCCGTCGCACCAGACCTCCCAGCCGAGCCCCCAGGCCCCGACGGTGGGGTTCTCCCAGTCGTCCTCGACGAAGCGGATGTCGTGCAGCTTCGGATCGATGCCGATGGCCTTGAGCGAGCCGAGATAGAGCTGCTGGAGGTTCTCCGGGTTCGGCTTCAGGATGACCTGGAATTGGTAATAGTGCTGGAGGCGGTTCGGGTTCTCGCCGTAGCGGCCGTCGCCGGGGCGGCGGCTGGGCTGGACATAGGCGACGTTCCACGGCCGCGGGCCGAGCGCGCGCAGGACGGTGGCCGGGTGCAGGGTGCCGGCGCCGACCTCGATGTCATAGGGCTGGAGAATGGCGCAGCCCTGGTCGCCCCAGTATTTCTGGAGCGTCAGGATGAGGTCCTGGAAGGCGAGCGGTTCGGTGGTCACGGCGGCTGTTTCGTCCCCGGGGAGAAGGCGGCGGACCCTAGACGGACAGCCTTGAGCGGGGAAGCCCTCCACCGCTTCCTTCCCCCGCACGGGGGGAAGGAATTTTAAGGGGGACCATGCATCGTCCCCGCCATGCAGCTGATCGACCAGATGCGCCGCCGGGCCGCCCGTCACCTCGATGTCGAGGCCGTGGAGATCGCGCCGGCGCGCGGGGTGTTCTCGCTGAGCTTCGACGACTTTCCCGCGACGGCGTGGACCGAGGCGGGGCCGATCCTCGCGGAGCATGGGGTCAAGGCGACCTATTACGTCTGCGGCGGCCTGTGCGACGGCGTGAACATGGGCCGCGACCAGTACCGGGTCGACCACCTGCAGGCGCTGCACGCGGCCGGGCACGAGGTCGGCTGCCACACATACGGGCACACCAGCGCCCTGCGCATGAGCCGGGAGGCGCTGCGGCTGAGCCTGGACGCCAACTCCGCCTGGGTGGCGGAGCGATTGGGCGGCTATCGGATGACCACCTTCGCCTGGCCGTTCGGCGACGCAACGGTGCAGGCCAAGCAGTATGTGCGCGGGCGCTTCGCGCTGGCGCGCGGGGTGCGCGACGGGGTCAACGCCGGGCGCGAGGACCGCGGGCTGATCAAGTCGATCGGTCTGGAGAGCCGGCGCCTGCCCGGCTACGACCTCGAGGCGCTGATGGCGGAGGCGGCGGGGCGGCGGGGCTGGCTGACGGCCTATGGGCACGACGTGTCGGACCGGCCGACGGACTACGGCTGCACGCCGGACGATCTGGACCGGGTGCTGCGGCTGGCGAAGGCGGCGGGGCTGGAGGTGCTGCCGGTGGCGGCGGCGTGGGAAGTCGTGACGCCAACCCTCTCCCGATGGGAGAGGGCTTGAGCGCCCAGGAGCCCGCAAGGGCGATTGGATGCGCGAAAGGGTGAGGGTCGACAGGCGCAGGACTTCCGCTAACGGCAGCCCCTCACCCTTTCGCCTTGCCGATCGCTTCGCTCCCGGAGGCTCAAGCCCTCTCCCGACGGGAGAGGAGATTAGGCTGCCGCGGCCATCTCCGTCGCCTTCCGTCCATCCGCCCACCGGATCAACGCCGCGCGCGGCCAGGCGACAATCCACGAGCGGGCGGTGTATTTGCCTTCCTCGATCAGCTGCTTGCGGGTCGGCGAGGAGGTCGCGGCGCGCTGGGTATGGATCTCGCCCGGGCCCTGATGGACCATGAAGGCGCCGTGCTTCAGGGGGTTGAGGCGCAGGTAGGCGAGGCGCGGACTGATCTGCTCCAGCGGCGGATCGTAGAACCACGACGAACCGAGCATGCCGGCCATGTGCGGGCGGCGCTTCAGGATTTCGGCGGCGGTCGCCCAAGCGCGGTCCCAGCCCGCCTCGTTGAAGTCGGACAGCTCGCGGCTCTCGGTGTGCACCTCCAGCCACGGCTTCCAGGCCTGGGCCGCGGCGTAGGCCGGAACGACGGACCACCCCCAGCCCTCGCGGGCGTGGCGCAACACCTGCCCGGGGCCCATGGGCGAGGACAGGTCGATCATCTGGGTGCGCGCGCCGGGGACGCTGAGCACCAGGGCGATGCGCACGTCCTTGGCCCAGAAGTCGCGATCGTACGGGTCAGCAGCGGCTGTGAGGAAATCCGCCAGCCGCTGGATCCACTCGGGATAGAGCACCAGAACGGCCGGGGGCAGGTCTGCGGCGGGCACGCGGGCGGGCATTTCCAGCGCCCACAACGCGACGAGAGCGCGGCGATGGTCGTCGGTCAGGGCCGGGCCGAAGGCGGCCTGCAGCGCCTCCTCGGCGCGATGGGCCGGCTGGTCGAAGTCCCAGTGCGGGGCCGAGGCCTCGGCGGCTTCGGCGGCGGCGTCCTTGAGGCCGTGCAGCCGGGCGCGGTCATCGGCGGAGACCCGGCCGAGGACGGCCTCGAAGGCGACGATCTGGGCGGGGGTCAGGACGTTCATGCCCCCAGACTACACAACGGCGGTTGGCCGACCGTTAAGGACCGCGGGCGCGAAAAAAGGCGGCGGACTGGAGCCCGCCGCCCTTCATTTCGCCGGGACCGGCGATCAGTTGCCGGGCGTGTTCGGCGTCGGCGTCGACGGCGCGCCCGCGGCCGGACCCTCGTCCCGCACCGCGGCGCTCGGCGGCGACGTGTCCTCGGCCGCCGCCGCGTCGCCCTGGGCGGCGGCGTTCGGGTCGAGCAGGCGGTCGATGACGTAGATGCCGCCGTTGCCCGCGTCGATGGCCGGGTCGGTCACGGTGGCGTTGTCGATGGTGATGGCCTCGCCGGTGCCGTCGATGGTGACCTCGAGGCCGCCCGCCGTGGCGATCGGTCCGCGGGCGCCCGCGATCTGGTCCGGGCGCAGGTCGGCGACCAGCACGTGGTAGAGCAGCAGGTTGCGAAGTTCCTGGGCGTTGGCCGGGTCGAGAAGACGCGTGCGCTCGGCCTCGGGCAGGGCCGCGAAGACCTCGTCGGTCGGGGCGAAGATGGTGATGCGATCGCGGGTGGCCAGGGTTTCGGTCAGCTGGGCCTGGTCGAACGCCTTCAGCAGGGTGGTGA
>JAEYUE010000242.1 GCA_023433655.1 Pseudomonadota bacterium
CTCGTCCTCCGACCGCTACGGCTGCCGGACGGTCGAGTCCCGCAGCTATATGCGGAATGGACGGGTGGTCACGCGCTACGAGCAGATCTGCCCGGACCGCTACTGACGAGATTGCGTCGCCGATTAATTTTCAGCCCCCCCTGTCGATCGGCGGCGTGACGGAGACCCCCGGCGGAGCAATCCACCGGGGGTTTTTCCTTGGGCGCAGGGCGGCGGCGCCTAGCGCCTGCGGGCCCACAGCAGCCACTCCACGTTGCCGTCGCCGCCGGGGATGGGGCTCCCGGCCGTCGCCCGCACGCCCCACCCCTGCCCTTCCAGCCAGACGGCGACGCGGTCCAGCGCCGCCTGACGCGCCTCAGGATCGCGAACCACACCGCCGCGGCCGACGTCAGCGCGGCGCTCCATCTCGAATTGCGGCTTGACCAGGGTGATCAGGTCCGCCCCCGGAGCCGCCAGCGCCAGCGCGGCCGGCAACACCTTGGCCAGGCCGATGAAGCTGGCGTCGCAGACGATCAGCTGCGGGCCCTCGGGGATCAGCTCCGGCGTCAGATCTCGTGCGTCGGTCCTCTCGAGACTGGTCACGCGCGGATCGGCGGCGACGCGGGGGTGCAGTTGCCCTTGGCCCACATCGACCGCCCAGACGTGCGCCGCGCCGCGCCGCAGGCAGACCTCGGTGAAGCCGCCGGTGGAGGCGCCGACATCCAGAACGGTCCGTCCCTCGACCACGACCGGCCACAGCGACAGGGCGTGATCCAGTTTCAGCGCCGCCCGGCTGACGAAGTCGTGGGCGTCGACGAAGACGAGTTTCGCCTCCTCCGCCACCATCTGCGACGCCGCCTTGGCCGGCTGGCCGTCGACGGTGACGCCGCCCGCCGCGATGGCCGCCCTCGCCCGCGCCCGGCTTTCGGCCAGGCCGCGGGCGACCAGCAGCTGGTCGAGGCGGGTCTTCAAGGGATCAGAGGCCTTCCAGCCGCGCCAGCGCCGCCTGCAGCTTCGCCTTCCCCGCCTCGGCGGCGGCCAGCTTCTCGCGCTGCTCCTCGACCACCTCCGGGGCGGCCCGGGCGACGAAGTTCGGGTTGCCCAGCTTCTTGTTGACGTGGCCGATGTCGCTGTCGAGGGCGGCGATCTCCTTCTCCAGCCGCGCCCGTTCGGCGGCGAGATCGATGATGCCGGCCAGCGACAGGGCGGCGGTGGCGCCGCCGCTGACGAAGGTGACCGCGCCCTCGGGGGCGGCGTCGACGCGCGTCAGCTCGGACACCCGGCCCAGCGTGAGGATCAGGTCGCGGTGTCGGTCGATCCGCTCCGCCGTGGCGGCGTCGGGGGCCACGAAGGCAAGCGGCGGCTTGGCCGAGGGCGGCACGTTCATCTCCGCGCGCAGCTGGCGGATCTCGGTGACGAGATCGACCAGCCAGCCGATCTCGGCCTCGGCCGAGGCGTCGACGAAGGCGTCGGGCAGCGCCGGCCAGGCCGCGCCGATCAACAGGCTCTCGGCGCGCGGCGCGCCGTCGCCGGCCGTCTGGGCCCACAGCTCCTCGGTGATGAAGGGCATGACCGGGTGCATCAGCTTCAGGGTCTGGTCGAGCATCCAGGCAGTCATGGCCCGGGTCTCGGCCTTCGCCGCCGCGTCCACGCCCTGGAACACCGGCTTGGCCAGCTCGAGGTACCAGTCGCAGAAGACGTTCCAGACAAAGCGGTACAGCGCCGAGGCGGCGTCGTCGAAGCGCCCGCCCTCCAGAGCGGCGGACACCTGGCGCTCCGCCTTCGTCAGCTCGCCGCGGATCCAGCGGTTGATGGTCTGGTCGACGCCGGCGGGATCGAAACCGGCCACGCGGACCGCCTCGTTCATCTGGGCGAAGCGGGCGGCGTTCCACAGCTTGGTGCCGAAGTTTCTATACCCTTCAATGCGTTGCTTCGACAACTTGATGTCGCGCGTGCCCGACAGGATGGCCATGGTGAAGCGCAGCGGGTCGGCCCCCAGCTCGTCGATGATGCCGAGCGGGTCGATGACGTTGCCCTTCGACTTCGACATCTTCTGGCCCTTCTCATCGCGGACCAGGCCGTTGATGATGACACGCCGGAACGGAACTTCATCCATGAAGTGAAGTCCCATCATCATCATCCGGGCAACCCAGAAGAAGATGATGTCCGCCGCCGTCACCAGATCGGACGTCGGATAGAAGCGTTCGAGGTCCTCGGTCTTCTCCGGCCAGCCCATGGTCGAGAACGGCCACAGGGCCGAGCTGAACCAGGTGTCGAGCACGTCCTCGTCCTGGCGCAGCGGGCGGTCGCCGGCCTCGGCGCGGACGTCGTCCTCGGTCTCGCCGACGTAGATGTTGCCCTCGGCGTCGTACCAGGCCGGGATGCGGTGGCCCCACCACAGCTGGCGCGAGATGCACCACGGCTCGATGTTGCGCAGCCACTCGAAATAGATCTTCTCGTAGCTCCTCGGCTCGAAGACGGTGTCGCCCTGCTCCACCGCCCGGATCGCCGGCTGGGCCAGGGTGTGGGCG
>JAEYUE010000246.1 GCA_023433655.1 Pseudomonadota bacterium
GGCCGGGGCGCGGCCTGGGGGACCAGCGACCCGGTCAGGATGGCGCCCCGGTTCGTCGGGCGCGGGGCCGCGAGAGGCTGGTCCAGCCGGGGCGGCTCGGGCAGGGGCGGCAGGCGCTCGCCCTTCGGCAGGGGCCCGGCGCGGAACACGGTCTGGGGCGCGCGGCCCCAGCTCACCGGACGGCGGGCGAAGGGGACGGGCGGCTCGTTCAGGGGCTGGTCGTCGGTGGACATGAACTCTCCCACGCCGGCGCGGCGCGCTTCAGGAACGCGAAGACCGGTCCAGACTGCGGACCGATCTGGCCCGTTTCGTGACAGCCTAGTTCTTCAACCGGTAGCCGGTGCGGAAGATCCAGCCGACGACCGCGAGGCAGATCAGCAGGAAGCCCAGGGTGGCGCCGAGGCTGACCCCGATGCCGACGTCGCCGCTGCCGTAGAAGGTCCAGCGAAATCCGGAGATCAGATAGACCACCGGGTTGAACAGGGTCACCGTCCGCCACGCCTCGGGCAGCATGTCGATCGAATAGAAGGAGCCGCCGAGGAAGGTCAGCGGCGTCACCACCAGCATGGGAATCATCTGCAGCTGCTCGAAGCCGTTGGCCCAGACGCCGATGATGAAGCCGAACAGGCTGAAGGTGGTCGAGATCAGGATCAGGAAGGCCAGCATCTCGACCGGGTGGAGAATCTGCAGCGGCACGAAGAAGGCCGCCGTGGCGAGGATGATCAGACCCAGCACCGCCGACTTGGTCGCGGCGGCCCCGACGTAGGCTATGACGATCTCGAGCGGCGACACCGTCGCCGACAGCAGCTCGTAGATGGTGCCTGTGAATTTGGGGAAGTAGATGCCGAAGGAGGCGTTGAAGATCGACTGGGTGAACAGGCTGAGCATGATCAGGCCCGGTACGATGAAGGCGCCGTAGGGGACGCCGTCGATCTCGGTCATGCGGCTGCCGATGGCCGAGCCGAAGACCACGAAATAGAGCGCCGTGGTGATCACCGGCGTGACCAGCGACTGCCAGATGGTGCGCAGGGCGCGCGCCATCTCGAATCGGTAGATGGCCCAGACGCCGTAGCCGTTGAAGGTCATGCTCATGCCGCCGCTCCCGCGTCACGGTGGACCAGGCTGACGAAGATGTCCTCGAGCGAGCTCTGGCTGGTGTTGAGGTCCTTGAAGGCGATGCCCAGGTCGCTGAGCTTCCGCAGCAGCGAGGGGACGCCGGTCTTCTCGAGGTTGGAGTCGAAGACATACTCCAGCTCGTGGCCGTCGGCGCCGAGGGTCAGGTTCCACTCGGCCAGCTCCGGCGGGACGGCGTCGAGCGGATCCTGCAGGTTGAGGGTCAGGGTCTTGCGGCCCAGCTTCTTCATCAGGGCGGTCTTCTCCTCGACGAGGATCAGTTCACCCTTGAGGATGACCCCGACCCGGTCGGCCATCTCCTCGGCCTCCTCGATGTAGTGGGTGGTCAGGATGATGGTGACGCCCTGCTCGCGCAGGCGGCGCACCAGCTCCCACATGTCGCGGCGCAGCTCGACGTCGACGCCGGCGGTCGGCTCGTCGAGAAACAGGATGTCGGGCTCGTGGCTCAGCGCCTTGGCGATCAGCACCCGGCGCTTCATCCCGCCCGACAGGGTCATGATCCGGTCGTTGCGCTTCTCCCAAAGCGACAGGTCGCGCAGCACGCGCTCGATATGGGCGGGATTGGGCGGCTTGCCGAACAGGCCGCGGCTGAAGGTGACGGTGGCGAGGACGGATTCGAAGGCGTCGGTAGTCAGTTCCTGCGGCACCAGGCCGATCTTGCTCCGCGCGGCGCGATAATCGGTCTGGATGTCGTGGCCGTCGGCGAGGATCGTGCCGGTCGTCGGGGTGACGATGCCGCAGACCACCGAGATCAGCGTGGTCTTGCCTGCCCCGTTGGGCCCGAGCAGGGCGAAGATCTCGCCCTTGCGGATGGTCAGATCGATGGGTTTCAGGGCCTGAAGCCCCGACTTGTAGGTCTTGGTCAGACCCTGGATGGAGATCACCGGCTGCATGCGCGCCCTCCCTGAGCGGGGAGCAGATATGCGTCCGTACGCCGCACCTCAAGACGTCGGACCGCACAGCGGAGCCATATTCGTCGTCGGGGGTTAGGGACGCCGTGCCGAACGCCATCTCACCGCTCCGTTCCCTTCTGGCCCGTCTGGGCGAGGCGGGCCGAAGGCGATCCCCGCTGCTGCGCCGGGTTCCTCCCCTGAACGATCTGCTCGAACTGGCGGCCCGGGTCGGCTACGGGGCGCGGGGCTTCGTCTACCTGTCCGTCGGCCTGCTGGTGCTGTTCGCCACCCTCGGCCAGGTGGGTGATACGGTCGGAGTCCGGGGAGCGCTGGACTGGCTGTCGCAGCGCCCGCTGGGGCGCCTCTGGATGCTGCTGGTCGGCCTCGGCCTGGCGGCCTTCGTCGCCTGGCGCATGCTGCAGGCCGTGTTCGACGCGGATCATGAGGGGACGTCCCCGCACGGCCTGATGACCCGGCTGAGCCAGCTGTTCAGCGGCCTGAGCTATGCGGCCCTCGCCTTCGCGGCCCTGGCGCTGTTCGCAGGCCCGCGAGCGCCCGATTCCGCGGAGGGCGTGGCGGAGAGCCGCGAGCGGGCGGCGATGCTGCTCGACCTGCCCTTCGGCCGCTGGCTGCTCGTCGCGGCCGGCCTGGCCATCTTCGGCATCGGCGTCGGCAATGTCGTCAAGGCGTGGCGGGAGGACTTCAGCGAATACCTCGCCTGCTCGGTGCGGATGTGCCGCCGGGTGACCCCGCTGGCCCGGATCGGTCATGTGGCGCGGGGGCTGGCCTATCTGCCTCTCGCCGCCCTGGTGGTGCTGTCGGGCTGGCGGGCGAGGACGGCGGAGGTGACCAGTTTCGGCGCGGCGCTGGAGACCGTCGAGCGACAGACCGCCGGAGAATGGATCGTCGGTCTCATCGCCCTCGGCTTCGTCGCCTTCGGCGCCTTCTCCTTCGTCGAGGCGCGCTTCCGCCGCATCCGCCCCCCGCGCGAGCTGAAGTCGCCGATCTGACGCCCCTCCGCCCCCGCTCGCGACATGCCGCGGACAGGCGTAACATGCCGGGCCTAAGCGGCTTCGCCTCCAGAAGCCGGCCTGCCCCGGAGACCGCCGTGGCCCGCCTCAGCCCCCTCGTCTCCTGCGTCCTCCTGCTGACGCTCGCCGCCTGCGCGGGCGGCGCGGCCCTCGATCCGATGGCCGGTTTCGGTCCGGATCCTGTCCTGCCGGCGCCGCAACGGTCGCTGATCCCCGTCGTCAACGTCGCCGAGGCGGTCGGCTGGCCCGGGGACCGGACGCCGGTCCCGGCCCCCGGCTTCGAGGTGAGGGCCTTCGCGACCGGCCTCGACCACCCTCGCTGGCTGTACCGTCTGCCCAACGGGGACATTCTCGTCGCCGAGACCAACGCCCCGCCGAAGCCGGAAGGACTGGACGGCGGCGCGCGCGGCTTCTTCCAGCGGCTGTTCATGAAGAAGGCCGGAGCGGGCGTTCCCAGCCCCGACCGCATCACCCTGCTGAGGGACGCCGACGGCGACGGGGCGGCGGAGGTCCGGTCCGCCTTTCTCGAGGACCTGACCTCGCCGTTCGGCATGGCCCTGGTCGGCGAGACCCTCTACGTCGCCAACGCCGACGCCGTCGTCGCCTTTCCCTACCGGACCGGGCAGACGGAGATCACCGCCGCGCCCCGCCGGATCGCCGCCCTCCCCGCGGGCCGCAACCACCACTGGACCAAGAGCCTCGTGGCCAGCGCCGACGGGACCCGCCTCTATGTCGGGGTCGGCTCCAATTCAAATATCGGCGAGAACGGTCTCGACGAGGAGGTGGACCGCGCGGCCATTCTGGAGATCGACACGGCCACGGGAGCGCGCCGTGTGCATGCCTCGGGACTGCGCAATCCGGTCGGGCTGGCCTGGCAGCCGGACAGCGGCCGGCTGTGGGTCGCGGTCAACGAGCGCGACGAACTCGGTCACGACCTGGTCCCCGACTACATGACGGCCGTTTCGCCGGGCGGCTTCTATGGCTGGCCGTGGAGCTACTACGGAGTCAACATCGATGAGCGCGTCAGGCCGGCCAATCCGGCCATGGTCGCCCGGGCGCTGAAGCCCGACTACGCCCTCGGCGCCCATACGGCCTCGCCGGGCCTTACGTTCGGCGAGGGCGACCTGTTTCCGGCACGCTATCGCGGCGGCGCCTTCATCGGCCAGCACGGCTCGTGGAACCGGCGCCCGCGCAACGGCTACCGCGTCATCTTCGTGCCGTTCGTCGACGGCCGGCCCGCGGGCGGACCCGAAGACATCCTGACCGGCTTCATCAACGAACACGACCAGGCCATGGGCCGGCCGGTCGGGGTGCAGTTCGACGCCGGCGGGGGCCTGCTGGTGGCCGACGACGTCGGCGATGTGGTCTGGCGTGTGACCCCGGCCGTTCGCGACTCGGGGAATTGAAG
>JAEYUE010000267.1 GCA_023433655.1 Pseudomonadota bacterium
CTGGTCGAGCACAAGAAGGACGTGGTCATCCTGCTCGACTCGATCACCCGCCTCGGCCGGGCCTACAACGCCACCGTCCCTTCGTCAGGGAAGGTCCTGACCGGCGGCGTCGACGCCAACGCCCTGCAACGGCCCAAGCGCTTCTTCGGCGCGGCCCGGAATGTGGAGCAGGGCGGCTCGCTGACCATCATCGCCACCGCCCTGATCGATACCGGCAGCCGCATGGACGAGGTGATCTTCGAAGAGTTCAAGGGCACCGGCAACTCGGAGATCGTGCTGGACCGGAAGGTGGCGGACAAGCGCATCTTCCCGGCCATCGACGTGCTCAAGTCGGGCACCCGCAAGGAAGACCTCATCACCCCCAAGGAGCAGCTGGCCAAGACCTACGTCCTGCGCCGCATCCTCAACCCGATGGGCCCGCAGGACGCCATCGAGTTCCTCCTCGACAAGCTGCGGCAGTCCAAGAACAATGCCGACTTCTTCCAGTCGATGAACACCTGACGCGGCGCCGCCGCCGTTTCACGTGAAACACGAGGCCGGTCATGAAGGTCAATGTCGAGATCGACTGCACCCCCGCCGAGGCGCGGGCCTTCCTCGGCCTGCCTGACGTCGCGCCGCTGAACGAGGCGATGGTCGCCGAAATGCAGAAGCGGATGGCCGACAACGTCGCCGCCATGCAGCCCGAGGAGCTGATGAAGACGTGGACCAGCTTCGGCCTTCAAGCGCAGGAGCAGTTCCGCAAGCTGATGGAGGCGGCGGCCAAGTGAACCGTCGTCTGCTTGCCACAGGACGGGGGGGCTACGCCCGGCCGTGACCGACACCATCTTCGCCCTCGCCACCCCGCCGGGGCGGGGGGCCATCGCCATCCTGCGGCTGAGCGGCCCGGCGACCGATGCGGCGCTTTCGGCCCTCGGCGCGCCGAATCTGAAACCCCGCTACGCCAGCCTGCGCACCCTGACCCATGAGTCTCGTCGCCTCGACGAAGCCCTTGTCCTCCGCTTCCCGGGTCCGAAGTCCTACACCGGCGAGGACTGCGCCGAGCTGCATCTGCACGGCGGGCGAGCGGTGGTGGAAGCGGTCAGCGACGCGCTCATCGCCCTTGGCCTGCGCCCGGCGGACCCCGGCGAGTTCACCCGCCGGGCCTTCGAGAATGGCCGCATGGATCTGGCCCAGGCCGAGGCCGTGGCCGACCTGATCGACGCCGAAACCGCAGCCCAGGCCGCACAGGCGCTGGGCCAGCTCGACGGCCGGCTGTCGGAGACCTACGCCGGCTTCCGCCGCGACCTTCTGAAGGCGCTGTCGCTGGTGGAGGCCGAGATCGACTTCCCTGACGAGGAAGTGCCCGACAATCTCGCCCGGACCGCCGGTCCGGTCCTGGATGGATTGATCAATGATCTCAGGGCAGCGCTCGCCGACGCCCGTCGGGGCGAACGGGTGCGTGAGGGCTACCGCATCGTCCTGATCGGCGAGACCAACGCGGGCAAGTCGTCCCTTTTCAATGCCCTGGTCGCGCGCGAGGCCGCCATCGTCACGCCGATCGCCGGCACGACCCGCGATGTGCTCGACGCCGACCTCGTCATCGGTGGCTATGCGGTGACCCTGTCCGACACCGCCGGCCTGCGCGACTCCGAGGATCCGGTCGAGGCCGAGGGCGTCCGCCGCGCCCGCGCCCGGGCCGAGCAGGCGGAGTTGCGGCTGTGGGTTCGAGCTCCGGGCGATCCCGAGGGCGTCGCCGCGGACTATGTCCGGCCGGGTGATCTGCTGGTCCTGACCAAGGCGGACCAGGATCGTCCCGCGCTGCCGCCAGACCGCGAGGCGATCATGGTCAGCACCGCCACGGGGGAGGGGCTCGCGGCCCTGCACGACTGGATCGCCGCCCGGCTCGCCCGCGACCTGGCCGGCGCCGACTTCCCTGCAGTCACGCGGGAGAGACATCGCCGCAGGCTGCAGGAGGCGCTGGAGGCGGTCGAGGCGGGGCGACAGGCGCTCGACATGGCGCCCGAGATGGCGGGAGACGATCTGCGACGCGCCGCCGAAGCCCTGGCGCGGGTCACGGGCGCCGTCGGGGTGGAGGACATTCTCGGCGAAGTCTTCTCCAGCTTCTGCATCGGCAAGTAGCCCCTCGTTTCACGTGAAACACGGCGGCTCCGGTGGCGGAGGCGCAGATAATCGACTATGTCCCCGACCATGCACTCCTTCGACGTCATCGTCATCGGCGGCGGACACGCCGGCTGCGAGGCCGCGGCCGCGTCGGCCCGCGCCGGTGCGCGCACCCTGCTGCTGACCCAGAAGCTTGAGACCATCGGCGAGATGTCCTGCAACCCGGCCATCGGCGGCCTGGGCAAGGGACATCTGGTGCGCGAGATCGACGCCCTCGATGGCGTCATGGGGCGGCTGGCCGACGTCTCGGGCATCCAGTTCCGCCTGCTCAACCGCTCGAAGGGAGCGGCGGTGCAGGGCCCCCGCAGCCAGATCGACCGCCGCCTCTACCGGGAAGCGATGCAGGCCGAACTCGCCTGTACGCCCAACCTGACGCTGAAGGCCGGCACCGCGGAGAACCTGATCCTCCATGGGGACCGCGTGGTCGGCGTAGTTACGGGGGAGGGGATCGAACTGCGCGCCGGGGCCGTGGTCCTGACCACTGGGACCTTCCTCAATGGGGTCATCCACAAGGGCGACGAGCGCATTCCGGCCGGCCGACATGGAGAAGCGCCCTCGACCGGACTGGCCGCCGATCTCTATGGCGCGGGCCTGGCGATGGGCCGGCTGAAGACCGGCACGCCGGCGCGCCTGGACGGTCGCACCATTGCCTGGGATCGCCTGGACCGACAGGAGGCGGACGCCGACCCGGTTCCGTTCAGCTTCCTGACCGATCACATCGACGTCCCCCAGATCGCCTGCGGCG
>JAEYUE010000294.1 GCA_023433655.1 Pseudomonadota bacterium
CTGGTCGACGGCCAGGGCAATTTCGGCAACATCGACGGCGATAGCGCCGCCGCCATGCGCTACACCGAGTGCAAGCTGACGCCCGCCGCCGTCCTGCTGATGGAGGGCATCGACCAGCACGCCGTCGACTTCCGCGCCACCTACGACGACCAGGACGAGGAGCCGGTCGTCCTTCCCGCCGGCTTCCCCAATCTGCTGGCCAACGGCTCGTCGGGCATCGCCGTCGGCATGGCCACCTCGATCCCGCCGCACAACGTCGGCGAGCTGATCGACGCCTGTCACCTGCTGCTCGAACGCCCCGACGCGACCACGGAGGAACTGGTCCAGATCGTCCCCGGGCCCGACTTCCCGACCGGGGGCGTCGCCGTCGAGGGCCATGCCTCCCTCCTCGACGCCTATGAGACCGGCCGCGGCGGCGTCCGTCTGCGCGCCCGCTGGGAGACCGAGGACCTCGGCCGCGGCGTGTGGCGCATCGTCGTCACCGAAATGCCCTACCAGGTGCAGAAGTCGAAGCTGATCGCCGACCTCGCCGACCTGATCGAGACCAAGAAAGCCCCGCTGCTGGCCGACGTCCGCGACGAGTCGGCCGAGGACATCCGCCTGGTGCTGGAGCCGAAGTCGCGCACCATCGAGCCCGAGGTGCTGATGGAGAGCCTGTTCAAGCTCTCCGACCTCGAGGTGCGCTTCCCGGTCAACATGAACGTGCTCGACGCCACCGGCACGCCGCGGGTCATGGGGCTGAGGGCCTGCCTGCAGGCCTTCCTCGATCACCGCCGCGAGGTGCTGGTGCGCCGCGCCGGCTGGCGCATCGAGCGGGTCGAGAAGCGCCTGCACCTGCTGGAAGGCCTCAGGATCGTCTTCCTCAACCTGGACGAGGTGATCCGCATCGTCCGCGAGGAAGAGCAGCCCAAGGCCGTGCTGATCGCCCGTTTCGGCCTCAGCGAGGCCCAGGCCGACTATGTCCTCGACACCCGCCTGCGCCAGTTGGCGCGGATCGAGGAGATGGCGATCGAGAACGAATTCAAGGAGCTGTCCGACGAACTTGCGGCCCTGCAGTCGCTGTCGTCCTCGCCGGCCAAACAGTGGAAGCAGGTCGGCAGGGATCTCGAGGCGGTGCGCAAGGCCCTGCTGTCGCCGCGTCGCACCACCATCTCCGAGCCGGTCGACAGCGCCGCCATCGCCTCCATCGAGGCCTTCATCCCGCGCGAGGCCATCACCGTCATCCTGTCGGAACGCGGCTGGATCCGCGCCCAGAAGGGCAAGGTCGACGACCCCTCCGAACTGAAGTTCAAGGAGGGCGACAGCCTCGCCTTCCTCGTGCCGGGCTACACCACGGACAAGCTGCTGGTCGCCGCCTCCGACGGCCGCATCTTCACCGTCGGGGCCGACCGGCTGGCATCGGGCCGCGGCCATGGCGAGCCGCTGCGCCTGATGATCGACCTCGACGAGAAGGCCGACATCGTCGCCCTGCTGGCCCACCAGCCGGGCGCGAAGCTGCTGGTCGCCTCGAAGGCCGGTTACGGCTTCATCGCCCCCGAGGACGACCTGCTGGCCCAGAAGCGCGGCGGCAAACAGGTGCTCAACGGCGAGATGCTGGCCGCCCTGCGCGTCGCCGGCGACCACGTCGCCACCATCGGCGACAACATCAAGGCCCTGGTCTTCAAGGTCGACGAACTTCCCGAGATGGGCCGCGGCAAGGGCGTCAAGCTGCAGTCCTACAAGCAGGGCGGCCTCGCTGACGTCACCACCTTCAACGCCGAGACCGGCCCTGAATGGGTCGACGGCGGCGGCCGTCGCCGCCAGTGGCCCGACTGGAAGGACTGGCTCGGCAAGCGCGCCCAGGCCGGCCGCCAGGGCCCACGGGGGCTGAGAAGGTTCCGGTGAGGGGCTCCGCCGCCGTTAGGCTCGTACGGCTAGAGCCAGCGCCGGTAGAAGTAGCGGTTCGCCAAGGCCGCCAGCAGCCCCGCCGCCATCACAGCGGCGACGATCCGGAGCTCGGTGGCGTAGATGTCCATGTTCCGCCTATAGGCCGCCGTGGACCCGCCAGAGAGAAGCGCGAGGGCACTGACCACCGACAGCGCGATCGACAGCGGCTCCCGTGGGCTGAGCTTGTCGGCCAGCGGGGGCGGCGCAAACGCCTGCCTCCGCAACCAGAAGCGGCTCGCGGCCATCGCGACGACCGCGACCACGACGACGGGGAAAAGCACCAGCAGTACAATGGACGTCATCGCGCGAGGGTCCTTGGGATGCCGGGCTTTCGGGTGCCAGGTACCTCCGTGACGTCATTTTCACTATCCGCCGCCGCCCGTCATCCCCATACTCAAGCGTGGCCGGACCACGGCCGGGACTGGAGATCGTCATGCTTACGACCCTGATCGTCATCGGCGTCATCGTCGCCGTCGTCCTCTTCGTCGTCGTCGGCGCCTACAACAAGCTCGTGGCTCTCGACCAGCGCGCCGACCAGTCGTTCGCCGACGTCGACGTGCAGCTGAAGCAGCGTCAGGACCTGATCCCCAATCTCGTCGAGACGGTGAAGGGCTACGCCGCCCACGAGCGCGGCACGCTCGACGCCGTCACCCAGGCCCGCGCCGCCGCCGCCGGGGCCCACAATGTCAACGAACGGGTCCAGGCCGAGAACATGCTGACCGGCGCGCTCGGCCGCCTGTTCGCCGTCGCCGAGGCCTATCCGGACCTCAAGGCCAACACCAATTTCCAGCAACTCCAGATGGATCTGTCCGACCTCGAGAACAAGCTGGCGGCCGCCCGCCGCTTCTTCAACAGCGCGGTCAGCGAGTTCAACGCCGTGCGCCGCCAGTTCCCGACCGTCCTGTTCGCCGCCATGGTCGGCTTTGGCTCCGACAAGCCCTTCTTCGACGTGGGCGAGACCGATCGCGCCGCCATGACCGCCGCCCCGCCGACGGTGAATTTCCAGGCCTGATCGATCCATGGGCGCCGTCGGGCTCCAGACCCACATCTGGGCGAACAACACCCGGTCGATCCTGCTGCTGGCGGGCTTCCCGGTGCTGCTCGTCTTCATCCTGTACGGCGCCCAGCTGGTCATGATGGGCTTCGGCCTGCTGCCCGGCACGGGGCGGGGGCTGGGCGACGACATGGCGCTGGCCGCCTCCTGGCTGGGCTGGACGGTCCCGACCGCCCTGGTGGTGGCCGCGATCTGGTTCGCCATCGCCTACCTCGGCAACCAGGCCATCATCGACGCCATCACGGGCGCCCGGAAGGTCGAGAGGCGGGTTGAGCCCGAGCTCTACAATCTGCTGGAAAACCTCGCCATCTCGCGCGGGATGCGCACCCCGACCCTGCGCATGATCGAGAGCGACAGCCTCAACGCCTTCGCCACCGGCCTGCACGAAGGCCGCTACAGCGTCACCGTCACCCGCGGCCTGGTGCACGCCCTGACCCGCGACGAGGTCGAGGCCGTTCTCGCCCACGAGCTGACCCACGTCATCAACAAGGACGTGCGGACCATGGTCATCGCCTCGATCTTCGCCGGCATCATCAGCGTGCTGGCCGAGCTGGTCTTCCGGGCCCTGATCCACACCGGCGGCGGCCGCGGCCGCTCGAAGAACTCCAACGCCGGCCCGCTGATCCTCATCGGCCTCGCCTTCGCCGCCGTCGGCGTGGCCCTGGCCGTGGTCATCCGCATGATGCTGTCGCGCACCCGCGAGTTCGTCGCCGACGCCGGCGCCGTGGAGCTGACCAAGAACCCGGACGCCATGATCTCGGCCCTGCGCAAGATCGAGGGCCGCTCGACGCTGAGGGGCCCCGACGAGGTGCAGCAGATGTTCCTCGACAACCAGCCCGACGGCCGCGGCCTCGAAGGCCTGTTCGCCACCCATCCGCCGATCGGAAAGCGCATCGAGGCGCTGGTGAAATTCGGCGGCGGCATCGATCCCGGCCCGTGGGCGGGCCCGCAGGGGCAGGGGACCTCAGTCCCGTCGGCCGGCTAGTCCAGCCGCTCCCAGCCCAGCCGGGTCAGTTGCTCCAGCGGCCGGAACCCGGCCTTGTAGTCCATCTTCTCCGAGCCCCGGACCCAGTAGCCGAGATAGACGTAGGGCAGCCCCACCGCCTCGGCCTGCCGGACATGGTCGAGGATGGCGAACCGCCCCAGGCTGCGCGCCTCCAGCCCGGGATCGAAGAAGCTGTAGACCATCGACAGCCCGTCCGAGAGCAGGTCGGTCAGGCAGACACCGACGAGGTCGCCGGGCCCGCCGTCCGCCGAAGGCAGCCGGTACTCGATCAGGTGGGTCCGCACCGCCGTGTCCTCGACCATGGCGACATAGTCCAGCCAGCCCATGCCGCTCATCCCGCCGCCCGGGTGTCGGGCCAGCAGGTAGCGGCGAAGCAGGTCGAACTGCTCGGTCGTCGCCTCGGCCTCGACGAGGTCCCGGCTCAGGTCGGCGTTCCGCGCCAGCACCCGCCGCTGCGACCGCGAGAAGCCGAACGCCCCGACTGGTATGCGCACCGACACGCAGGCGTCGCAGCTCTCGCAGGCCGGGCGGTAGGCGATGTTCTGGCTGCGCCGGAAGCCGGCCTGGGTCAGCTCGTCGTTGACGTGGGCCCCCTCGCTGAACGGCAGGTTGGCGAAAACCTTCCGCTCCGTCTGGCCGGGCAGATAGGGACAGGGGGCGACCGAGGTCATGTAGAAGCGCAGCTGGCGATGCGGAACGAAGCGGGTCACAGCCTCACCTCGCCATCCAATTCCGCCCGAATTCCGGCGACTTGCACATGTCCGTATGTGGGGCTGCTCCGCGCCCCGGCGCAAGCCCGACCATCGCGGGTCGGGCGGCGGCTCACAGGCTGGTGTCCGTCGGCAGCACCGGCGCCTCGCGCAGCAGCACGATGGCGATCCGCCGGTTGCCGGCCAGGGGGGGGGCGTCGGGGTAGAGCGGATCCGACCCCGCCTTGCCCGAGACCTGGTAGACGCGGTCGGCATCGACGCCCGCCGCCTGCAGGATGCGCCGCGAGGCGTCCGCCCGGTTGGACGACAGCGGCCAGTCGCCCGGCGCGCTGGCCCGGTTCGAGCCGGGGGCGGACGAGGTGTGGCCGGTAATCGAGATGCGGTTGGGCAGCTGGTTGATCACCCGCGAGATGGCCCGCAGCAGCAGCTGGGCGCGCGGGTTCGGCCGGGCCGAATTGGTCTCGAACATCGACCGCCCCTCTTGGTCGACCAGCTGGATGCGCAGGCCCTCGGGGGTCTGGTCGATGATCAGCTGCTTCGACAGCTCGGCCAGCTCAGGCATCGACTGCATGGCCTGACGCAGCGACTCCGCGGCCGACGCGAAGTCGGCCGCCTCACGCCGCGCGATCTCCTCGCGCAGCTCCGCCTCGCTGGCGGCGGCGAGGTTGGAGTTCTGGCCGGCCTCCTGCGGCGCGTCCGGCGGCGCTTCCGGAGCCAGCTGGGTGATCACCGTCTGCGAACCCGAGCCCTTGGCCCCGTCGTCGCCCAGCGAGGTGCCGCCCAGGATGCCGCCCGAGCCCGAGGTCGTCGCCGACACGCTGGCCGGGGCGAAATACTCGGCGATGCCGCGCTTCTGCTCGGGATCGGTCGTGTTGATCAGCCACATCAGCAGGAAGAAGGCCATCATGGCCGTCACGAAGTCGGCATAGGCCACCTTCCAGGCCCCGCCATGGTGCCCGTGCCCGGCGACCTTCTTGACCTTCTTGATGAGGATCGGCCGATCGCTCATGGACATCGGGGGGACTCGCAACGCCTTGGTACGGCTCACAGTCCCGGTTCCGCGTTAAGAAGCCGTTTGCGATACCGGCTAACCAAGCCCCGATCGCTCGGGAATCGGACCTTGCCGCCGCCCCGGGGGTCGCCTAGTCGTGGCCCTGTGACGGCTCCATCCTCCCCCGACGCCTTCGACGCGACCGCTTACCGTCAGGCCCTCGGCGGCTTCGCGACCGGCGTCTGCGTGGTCACCGCCCACACCGACGAGGGGCCGTACGGCATCACCATCAACTCCTTCACCTCGGTCTCCCTGCAGCCGCCGCTGGTCCTCTGGTGTCTGGACCGGGCCTCCTGGCGCCACGACGCCTTCGCCGCCGCCGACCGCTTCGCGGTGCACATGCTGCCGGTCGAGGATCGCGAGATGTCCGACCGTTTCGCCTGGGGCGTCTGCCGCCTGTCGTCGGATGAGTTCGACAGCTCCAGCCCCGAGCCGCCGCGCCTGAAGAACGCCTTGACCCGGCTCGACTGCGTCGTCCGCGACCGGATCGTCATGGGCGACCACCTGACCATCGTCGGCGAGGTGCTGGGCTTCGAAACCCGGCCCGGCGACGCCCTGACCTACTACCGCGGCCGCTATGGCGTCGCCGCCGAACCGGACAACTGAGGACAGCCATGAAGATCGGCTTCGCGGGACTGGGCGTCATGGGCGCGCCGATGGCGCGGCATCTGGTCGAGGCCGGCCACGACGTCGCCGGCTTCAACCGCTCGCCGGACAAGGCGCGCGCCTGGGCCGGGGCCACGGGCGGGCGGTTCGCAGCCACGGTCGCCGAAGCGGCGGCGGAGGCCGAGCTCTTCATCCTGTGCGTCGGGAACGACGACGACGTGCGCGAGGTGGTCGCGGCCGCTCTGCCGGCGCTTCCGCCGGGGGCGATCCTTGTCGACCACACCACGACTTCGGCCCGGGTCGCCCGGGAGATGGCGGAACTGGCGGCGGGGCAGGGGGCCTTCTTCATTGACGCCCCCGTTTCCGGCGGCCAGGCCGGCGCCGAGAACGGCCAGCTCAGCGTCATGGCCGGCGGCGACGCCTTGGCCCTTGCGCGGGTCGAACCGGCTCTGATGCACTATTCGAAGGCGGTGAAGCACATGGGCCCGTCGGGCGCGGGGCAGCTGACCAAGATGGTCAACCAGATCGCCATCGCCGGGGTGGTGCAGGGTCTCGCCGAGGCGGTTCATTTCGCCCAGACGGCCGGGCTGGACACGGACGCCGTCTACGACGCCGTGTCCAAGGGCGCGGCCCAATCGTGGCAGATGGACAACCGCTGGAAGACCGCCGCCGAGGGCCGCTTCGACTTCGGCTTCGCCGTCGACTGGATGCGCAAGGATCTCGGCCTCGTGCTCGACGAGGCGCGCGCCAACGGCGCCCATCTGGCCCTGACGGCCCTGGTCGACCAGTTCTATTCCGAGGTCCAGGCCATGGGCGGCGCCCGCTGGGACACCTCCAGCCTCGCGGCCCGCCTTCAGGCGCGGGCTCCGCGCCGCTAGTCGATCAGCCGCGAGCCGCCGGTCCGCGGCCCGACGCCGTCCGGCACCGGCACGTCGCTGGCGTCGTAGTTGGCGTTGATGAACAGCGACGGCGAGCCCTTGAGCTGGACTCCCTTGGCCACAATCACCGTCCAGGCGCTCTCCCGCGCGACGTCCGAGGTCCCCTCCACGATCAGGCGGGCGGAAGGCACATAGATGACCCCGAGCAGACTTTCGACGTGGTCGGCCGAGACGATGAAGTTCTGCCGGTTGTCGCGCATGGCGCCCAGTACGATGCCCGCGTAGGGCCCGGTCTTCCGTCCGTCGAGGTTGACCAGCGCCCCGGCCTTGAAGTCGAACTTCGAGGCCGTGTCGAAGAAGGCGACGACGTCAGTCCCCTCAAGTCTGGCGTTCTCGTCGACCACCAGGGCGCCGCGGAGGAAGAAGTGCTCGCCCGGTTCGAGGATGATCCGGGCCGTGCCCTTGGCCTCGATGCCCCCGCAGTGCCGGCCCGGGCGGATGTAGTGGGTTCCTTCGCTGACCACGACGCGTTTCGCGAGCTCCACAACGGTGCAGGCGAGGCCCAGCAGGGGATGTCGCTCGAGGTCGAGGTCGGTGAAGGGATCCTCGATCGCAGCCGCGCCGGTGTCCGCCGCCGGGGTGATCAGACCCTGCGCGGTCGTCACGGCCTGGACGGAGGCGGCGGTGATCCGGGACACGCCTTCGGCCTCGATGTCCCTGTTGGAATGCACCAGACAGGCGGGAGCGTTCATCCGGCTGCTGTCCAGGGCGTTCAGGACCTTGGCCCCGTTGTCGCCGGTGACCAGCACGCACAGCGGCACCATGCCCATGGTGGTGGCGGTGGACTGGGCGCTGAAATGCCAGCCGCCCGGCGGCAGCAGGCTGGCGAAGAAGGACGGACGATGGCCGTTCAGCCGCACCTGGATGGCGCGCTGACCGTCCACCTCCACGATCTCGTACAGGCTTTCGACCGTCGGGGCCTGGTCGCCCCATTCGTTCAGATGGGTGTCGACATAGGCCCGGGCCCGTTCCTTGGCGTTCGAGCCGTCGGTGGCCAGCGACAGGTCGTTGGCGGCGGCGAGGGCGGCGCTGTCGGCGATGTCCTGCAGTCGGATCCTGGACGCCTGCACCTGGGTCAGATCGAAGGCGCCGGCGCCCATCATCAGCACGGCCGGCAGTATAAGGGCCGCCTTGAGGGCGATAGACCCCCGGACGTCCCTGCCGAACCGCCTGGCCCAGGTGATGATCCGCACGACTCTTCCGCCTACTCTGCACTCCGCCCGCGTCCGACGACGATGCCGGCAGCCAAGGCTCTCACCCTCTTACAATCAAGAGGTTAAGCTTTCTCTCTCGCCGAACGCCGGGTTGCGTCCCTGTCTAGGCCTGCTCGGCGAACGGACTTGAAGGCCGCTCCGGCTGACCGAGCAGCCGCTCGACCGTCGCGCCGAAGGTGGAGAAGGTCAGGGGCTTGGCCAGGGTCTCGTCGGCGCCGAACAGCCGCGCCGTGCGCAGCAGGTCATGCGGTCCCATCGGCCCCCCGGAGGAGATCGCCAGAATCCGGGTTTCCGGATGGATGCGTCGCATCTCCATGATGGTCTCCAGCCCGTCCATGTTGGGCATCAGCATATCGAGCACGACCAGGTCCGCCGGCACCGTCGCCAGCACCTTGAGCGCCTCGACGCCGTCCCCCGCATGGACGATGGCGTGACCCTCGGCCTTGAGCAGTTCGCCCGCGATCAGCTGGATGGTGGGGTCGTCGTCGACGATTACGATAATGGCCATGACACTCTGCCAGTCAGGTTACAGGTGGGCTGGAGGTTGAACGAAGACATCACGCGGCCCGCTCCGTGAAGCAGGGCAGGCTCGTGAAGGGGAGGGGCCGGCTGTAGACGTAGCCCTGGATCAGGTGGACCCCGGCGGTGCGCAGGAATTTGGCCTGTTCCTCGGTCTCGACGCCCTCGCACACGACCTGCATGCCGAGCGATCGGCCGACCGAGATCACGGCGTGGATGATCGCCGCCGAAGCGGTGTCCGCGACGCAGCGCTCGACGAAGCTGCGGTCGATCTTGAGGGTGGAGAAGCGCAGCTCCCTCAGGGCGTGCAGGCTGGTGTAACCCGCCCCGAAGTCGTCCAGCGCCACGCCGACGCCGAGTTCATTCAGGCGATCGATTGTCGGCCGCGCCATGTCGATGTCGAGGATGGCCGTCTCGGTCACCTCGATCTCGAGGCGCCCGGGCTCGAAGCCGTTGCGCAGCGTCGCGGCGCGGACCCGCTCGGCGAAATCCGGGCGCTGGAACTCGCTGGCCGAGGCGTTGATCGAGACCTTGAGCCCAGGCTGGGCGCCGACGACCTGCATGGCCCGGTCGAGGACGAAGTCGGTCAGCTGCTCGACCGCGCCCGCCTGTTCCAGTTCGACCACGAACTCGTCCGGCGGCCGCGAGGTTCCGTCCGCCTTGGTCCAGCGGGCGAGGGCCTCGACCTTGCCCGCGAACTCGCCGGCCCGGTTCATCATGGGCTGATAGACGAGGTCGAGTTCGCCGTTCTCGACCGCGAGACGGAAGGTTGCGGCCACATCCATCACCGGCGCCGGCGGAATGTCGCTGGCGCGCAGGGCCGCGAGGGTCTCGTTCAGAAGGGCGTGCGCCCGCTCCGGCGACCCGGGCGTCAGCACCCCGCCGCGGGCCGACGCCTCGATGGCGCTGCACGCCTCGGCCACCGCGCGCGCTCCCAGACTCAGGCTCATCGACTTCAGCGCGTGGGCCGCGCGGGCCACGGCTTCGGCGTCCGCCATCCGCCAGGCTGCGACAAGGTCGGCCATGCGTTCGGGAGCGTGTTCGGCGTAGAGCGACTGGATGCGGGCCACGAAGTCGGCCTTGCCGGCCGAGGCCATCTTCGCCAGGTCCTCGCGTACGGCCGGGTCGAACAGGCTCTCCTGTACGACCGGCGGCCCCTCCGCGGTCGCTGTCTCCGCCGGGGAAGCGCTCGTCTCCGAGACAGTCATGAACTGGCCGCAGTGCGTCTGGAGCGCCCGCGACAGGTCATCCAACGTGAAGGGCTTATGAACCACCCCATCCATTCCCGAGTCCCGCCAGGCTTCGGCGGCGGTGCCGATGACATGGGCGGTGAGAGCCAGGATGGCGGCTCTGGGCCGGCCCGTCGTCCGCTCTTCCTCGCGGATGCGCCGGGTGGCCTGGAAGCCGTCGAGGCGCGGCATCGAGCCGTCCATCAGCACCAGGTCGTAGCTCTCGTCGCGGAGCGCCTCGACCGCCTCCAGACCGTCTTCGGCGAAGGCCACCTCGACGCCCAGCCGCTCGAGAGCCTGGGCGGCCACCTCGCGGTTGACTTCGGAATCGTCGACGACGAGCACCCGGGCCCCGGGGAAGCAGGCTTCCTGCCGGGCAACCGCAGCTCCTCCCGCGGGAACCGGATTCTCGCCGGCGTGCATCCGGACCAAGGCCCGGACCAAATCCGCCCGCCGCAGGGGGCTCGGCAGGACGAACTCGCCGTCGGCGCCGGCGAAGGACAGGCCGATCCCGTCCTCGCCCCGGGCGTCGACGCGGACCGCGCACGGCTGGTCCGCCCCGACGACACGGATGCCCAGCGCCTGCGCGTACCGCCGGATCGAGTCGGCGGTCTGGCCGGCCGCGCCGCCGACGGCGATGCTCCAGTCGGCGGCGAACGACGGCAGGGAAGGGGCCTGCCCGGCCGCGGGCAGGGGAACCCTGAAGCCGAAGCTGGAGCCAACCCCCTCGGTGCTCTCCAGCTCCCATTCGCCGCCCATGGCCCGGATCAGTCGGTCGCAGATCGTCAGTCCCAGGCCGGTGCCGCCATGCTTGCGCGTGGTCGTCTGGTCCGCCTGCGAGAAGGCCTCGAACAGGCGCGGCAGTCTGTCGGCGGGAATCCCGGGCCCTGTGTCGACGATCGCGAAGCGAATCTCATCCTGCGCCTCGCCCGCCGTGATGCCGATCGTCACCCCGCCCGCCTCGGTGAACTTGATGGCGTTGTTGGTCAGGTTGCCGAGGACCTGGCGCAGCCGCGTCGGATCGGCCGAGACCTCGCTGATCGCCGGATCGACGAAAACGGCGAGATCGAGCCCCTTCTCCGCCGCACGCTCGGCGAAGAGGCTGGCCGCGTCCTCGGCCAGCTCCGAGAGGTCGACCGGCAGGGCCTCCAGCTCCAGCTTGCCGGCCTCGATCTTCGAGAAGTCGAGGATGTCGTTGATGATGGTGATCAGCGAGCGGCCGGACTTGGCGATCACGTCGGCCTGCCGCCTCTGCCGCGCCGACAGGTCGGAATTCGCCAGCAATTCGCTGAGCGCCAGGATGCCGTTCATGGGCGTCCGGATCTCATGGCTCATCACCGCCAGGAAGTCGGACTTGGCCGCATTGGCCGCCTCCGCCGCCAGCTTCGCCTCGTTCAGCTCGGCCGTCCGCTTCTCGACCGTGTCCTCCAGGCCGGCGACATGTTCGGCGATCCGGCGGTCCCGTTCGCGCAGCCCTTCGAGCATGGATTTGAGGCCGCCGACGAGGTCGCCGACCTCGCCGTCCGCCTGCACGTCGGGATCGGTCGAGAAGTCCTCGCTGTCCCGCACCTGGTTGGCGAAGGCGGCCAGTCTGACCAGGGGTTCGCTGATGCGGCGGGCCAGCCGAAGGGCGATCAGCAGGCCCGCGATCCCGGCGATCACCGTGCCGAGCAGGGCGACGAGGACGGAGCCGAGCACGCGTTCGCGCAGCCCGGGCGTCTTGGCGAGCAGCGTGATGCGGCCGACGGTCTCGCCCTGGCTGACCACGGGGGCGCTCGCCTGCAGGGTCCCGGTGGTCAGGACCGACCATACCGACAGGCGATCGCCGCTCGATACGCGCGCGTCCGTCGCCAGCCGCACGCCGCCGCCGGTTTCGGTCAGCAGCCGGCCGTCGACCGTCTCGATTCGGCCGTAGGTGATCTGGGGCATCTGGGCGATCGCCCTGAGGGCGGTGAAGCTTCCCGCGCGGTCGCCCGCGCTGACCGAGGCCGCCGCGAAGGAGCCGATCACATTGGCGGTTCCGGTCAGCCGGTCGGCCTCGAGCGCGGTTTGGCGTCGGGCGTCGGTCCAGCCCATCATGGTCGCGATGACGACACAGGTCGTCGCCAGGGCGGCCAGCACCAGGCCCACCAGCTTTCGGCGTATCGAACCGCCGCGTCTGCCTGACGAACTCCCCAATACAGCCACCCGAAAACCTGCAGATACTTGGCCTTATACTGTCCCTTAATGACTCGACGCTTAATGAACCGAGCCAGGGACAGGGCAGGGGAATCAACCCCTCGTGGAGGTCCCGATGAGTGACGGTTTCTTTTACGTCCTGCAGGACGAGGCGCGGATCCTGTTCGTCGACGACGATCCGATCCTGCGAGCCTTCGCCCAGGTCAATCTCGCGACCCCGAACACCGAAGTCGACCTCGCCGCCGATGGCGGCGCCGCGCTCGAGAGCCTCAGGCTCGGTCGCTACGATCTCGTGCTTCTCGATCTGGAAATGCCCGGGATTGACGGCTTTGAGGTGCTGAGCCGCATCCGGAGCGATCCGGCTCTCAAGGACCTCGCGGTCATCGTCCAGACCGGACGCGAGGATGTCGAAGCCATCGACCGCTGCTTCCACCTCGGCGCCACCTCATTCGTGATGAAGCCCCTGAACTGGCGCTTGCTGGCCTATCAGATCCGCTACGTCCTGCGTGCGGAACGCCAGGCGTCGGCCGGCAGGGCGGCGGCGTGATGATCAAGGACAGGAGACAGTGATGGCCATGGAAGCCGAAATCCTCGCCCAGAAGCAGGAAGAGGTCGCTCTGGCCGGCGATCGGCGTTCCCAGACCGACCGCCGGAGCCGCGACCGGCGGAAACCGGGCAGCCGGATCAACCAGAAGGCGCCCATGCGATCGACCATGCGCGGCGTCGGATTGAGCGCGCTCGGCCTGGTCGCCACCGTGATGGCCATCACCGTAGTCTACAGCCAGGTGGCCGGCGTTTCCTTGCCCTATGTGACGCTGGCCTTCGAGGCCGCCGCCCTGGCCGTGGCGGTGATCGTCGTCGCCCTGGGCTTCATCGAGCAGCGGCTGACCGAGATCCGGCTCGAGCTGATGATGCTCAACGGCGGCCGCCGCGAGGGCGAGGATCGCCGGCAGGGCGCCCGCAGAGCCCCGTCTTCAGCCGACTAGATCCACAATTTCGCATAATATTCCTTAGGCGCATACCGCGGATGGAGAAGCGGGCCCGTCTGATGTAGGATATCGACGTTGCGTATGACGTCACCCCCTCGATGGGAGATCGTGCATGACCTCGTCGCTTCCCGCCCTCATTCTCGGCGGCCTCTTCGCCGCCCTGCCGCTCCCGCCGCCGCAGACCGCACAAGCCCCGTCCGCCGTCCTCTACCGGGACATCGGATACCGCGGACCCTCCGTCACCGTGAGCGAAGCCCGGCCGAACCTCGACCTGCCGTGGCCCGTCCGGTCGATCCGGGTCAACGCCGGCGTGTGGGAACTCTGTCAGCAGGCGAACTTCCACGGGCGTTGTACGCGCTACAGCGCCAGCGACGGCTCGATTCCATCCGCCCGCGCCTACACCCAGAGCGCCCGTCCGGTGGCCGCTACGCCCGACTGACCGTCAGATGTGCAGGACGCGCTGCCAGGCGTCGAGCGACGCCTCGTGCATCGCCTCGCTCATCGTCGGGTGCGGATAGACGATGCCGTGCATGTCCTCCTCCGTCGCCTCCATGGTGATAGCGGTGACGTATCCCTGAATCATTTCCGTGACTTCGGCGCCGATCATGTGAGCGCCGATGAGCGCGCCCGTCTTCGCGTCGAAGATGGTCTTGACGAAGCCTTCGACCTCGCCGGCGGCCACGGCCTTGCCGTTCACGCGGAACGGGAAGCGGCCGACCTTGATCTCGCGCCCCTCCGCCCTCGCCGCCTGTTCGGTGACGCCGACCGAGGCGACCTGGGGCTGGGTATAGGTGCAGCCGGCGATCGGCGAGTGGATGTTCGGCGTCCTGAAGCCGGCGATATGCTCGGCGGCGTGGATGCCTTCATGGCTGGCCTTGTGCGCCAGCCAGGGCGCGCCGGCGCAGTCGCCGATGGCGTACAGCCCCTTCACATTGGTCTCGCCGTGCGCGCCGGTCTTGATGTGGCCGCGGTCCATTTCGACCCCCAGCGCCTCCAGGCCGATGCCGTCGGTGTTGGCGGTGATGCCCACCGCCGAGATGCACACCTCGCCTTCAAGGGTCTCGGCCTTGCCGCCGACCTCGACCGCGACCTGCACCCCCTGCCCCGACTTGGCGACCTTGGTCACCTTGGCGCCGGTGCGGAACTTGATGCCGCGCTTCTCGAACGCCTTCTGCGCCGCCTTGGAGACCTCCTCGTCCTCGACCGGCATGATCCGGTCGACCGCTTCCACGACCGTAACTTCCGCGCCCAGCGCCCTGTAGAAGCTGGCGAATTCCAGTCCGATGGCGCCCGATCCAATGACCACGAACGACTTCGGGAGCCGCTTGGGCGCCAAGGCCTCGCGATAGGCCCAGATCCGCTCGCCGTCGGCCTCCAGGCCGATCTGCGGCAGCGCCCGCGCCCGCGCGCCGACCGCCAGCATGACGGCCTTCGCCTCGACCGTGCGGCTGCCGCCCGCATTCAGCGCCACCACCACCTTCGGCGCGTCCCTGCCCTTCTCGAGCTTCGCCGCGCCGTCGATCACCTCGACCTTGTGCTTCTTCATCAGGAAGGCGACGCCCTTGTTCATCTGGGCGGCCACCCCGCGAGAGCGCTGGATGATGGCGTCGAAGTCGAAGCCGACCTTCTCCGCCGACAGGCCATAGTCCTTGAGGTGCGACAGGCTCTCGAACTTCTCGCCCGACTTGAGCAGCGCCTTGGTCGGGATGCAGCCCCAGTTCAGGCAGATGCCGCCCAGGTTCTCGCGCTCCACGATGGCGACCTTCTGGCCCAGCTGGCTGGCGCGGATGGCGGCGACATAGCCGCCCGGTCCCGAACCGATGACGATGAGATCGAAGTCAGCCATTGGCTCTCCCTGGCGCAAGTCTTCCGCGGCGAGCCTCTTTAACGCGCCGGGGGCGGAAGGGGCCACTCCCCTGCTGGGCGCGGATACAAATTGTCAGGCCGAGATGAAGGCGACGAAGGCCGAAATGTCCATGGCGGAGATCATCACCACCAGGGCGGCGGGGATCAGCCCAAGGCAGACATAGGCCGCGAGGTGCCCGCCGCCTCGCCAAAGGGCCCCGACCATCGAGACGCCGTAATAGCTGCGCGCGGCGGCCACGAAATACAGCAGGTAGGGTGGAAGGATCAGCCATGCGGGCAAGGCCGCGCCCCATTTGTTGGCGAGCGCCAGCAGGCTGAGCAGCCCGAAGCCGATGACGTGGGCCCACATGGCGAACACGAGGTGTTCCATCAGGTAACGCTTTCGGCCCAGGAACGGCGCGAGAAGGAGGGCGTAGAGCGGCATCAGCAGCCAGAGGGCGTTGGGCAGCCAGGCGGCGAGGCGCGCCGACACGACCGCGAGCTCGCGATTGTTCTGGTTCTCGTACAGCAGGTTCTGACGATCTTCTTCCGAAGTGGCGCGTGCCGCCGCCTGCTCGATCGCTTCGGTCACGGCCAGATCCACCGCGGGGTCGACGCGGCGCTGCATCCACAGCTCGGCCTGCACGGCGTTCTCGAGATGGACCGTGACTCCGTCCGGATCAGCACGGGCGATCACCGGCCGCGACGGGTCCACCGGCCTGGCGACGAATTGGTAGAGGGCGACGTCCGCGAAGCCGAGACAGACCAGAAACAGCGCCGTCATGACGACGAACAGCTTGGTGGGGGTCTGGTACCGACTGCCTGCACCCGTTCGGTAGGCCTGGAGAAGCCGCCCGGGCCGCGTGGCGAGCGCGACCAGGGTGCGGGTCGTGCGGCCGTCGACGAGGCTGCTTTCGGAGAAGGCCTCCTCCGCCCACTCCCGCAAGGGTCGGGGGCGGGCCTCCGCATCCTGCCCGCAGGCGTGACAATAGCGGCCGTGGAGCCGCGCGCCGCAGGCGCCGCACTGCGGCGCGCCATCGTCCGGGATCGCGCTGTCCGCCATTCCACCCTCCCCGGCTGCATATGGCCCAAAGCCTGCGCAGCCGGCAAGTCGGACGGTCAGGCCAGCATGGTCACCGGATCCTCGATCATCGCCTTGAAGACCTGCAGGAATTTCGCCCCGATCGCGCCGTCGACGACGCGGTGGTCGCAGGTCAGGGTGACGGTCATCACCGTGGCCACGGCCAGCTGGCCGTCCTTGACCACGGGACGCTGCTCCCCGGCCCCGACGCTCATGATCGCGCCCTGCGGCTCGTTGATGATCGAGGCGAAGGCCTTGATGCCGAACATGCCCAGGTTGGAGACCGAGAAGGTGCCGCCCTGGAACTCCTCGGGCTTCAGCTTGCGGTCGCGGGCGCGCTTCGCCAGGTCCTTGGACTCGGCGGCGATCTCGCGGAGCGACTTGGTCTCCGCCTTGCGGATGATCGGGGTGATCAGGCCGCCGTCGATGGCCACGGCCATCGCCACGTCGGCGTTGTGGTGCATCGCCAGGCCCTCGGGCGAATAGCTGGCGTTGGCTTCCGGCACAGCCTTCAGCGCCATGGCCGAGGCCTTGATGACGAAGTCGTTGACCGAGACCTTGATCCCGTCCTTCTCCAGCATCGCATTGACGCGGGCGCGGGCGGCCAGCAGGCCGTCGATCTCGCAGTCGATGGTCAGCGGGAAGTGCGGCACGTCGCGGAAGCTGTCGGTCAGGCGCCGGGCGATGGCCTTGCGCATGCCGTCCAGCGGCACGAGGTCATAGCTGCCGTCCGGGATGCCCATCTGGGCCAGCGACTGCACCGGACGCGTCTCCCGGGCCGCAGCCGTCGCGGCGGCGGCCGGAGCGGCGCCGCCCTTCAGGCTCTCGACGTCGCGGCGGACGATACGTCCGTGCGGGCCTGTGCCCTTGACCGTCTTGAGGTCTACGCCGTTCTGCGCGGCGATGCGCCTTGCGAGCGGCGAGGCGAAGATGCGGCCGCCATCGGCGGCCTTCGGCGCCGGCGCCGCCTTCACGGGCTCGGCCTTCGCCGGAGCAGCCTCGGCCTTCGGCGCCTGGGCGGCCTTGGGCGCGTCTGATTTCGGTGCCGGAGCGGGCGCGGCGCCCTCCCCCTTCAGCCGCGCGATGGGCGTATTGACCTTCACGCCCTCGCTGCCTTCGGCGACGAGGATCTCCTCGACTTCGCCCTCGTCGACGGCCTCGACCTCCATGGTCGCCTTGTCGGTCTCGATCTCGGCGATGACGTCGCCGGCCTTGACGGTATCGCCGGCCTTGATGTGCCACTTGGCGAGGACGCCCTCTTCCATGGTGGGCGACAGCGCGGGCATGAGGATGTCGGTCATTGCGCGCTCCCTGCCTGGTCCGGCTCGGCGACGGTGCGGACGTTCTGCGCCTTCAGGGCGTCGCTCATGCCGGTCAGGATCTGGTTGTAGGCGGTCCGTTCGTCCATGCCGTGCCGGACCTGGTAGCCATGCGCCATGTGGGTGGCGGCGTAGGCCAGCATGCGTCCGAACATGGCCGGGTCGCTGAAGGCCGGCTTGATCGACATGACCGGCTCCTTGTTCGACCACCACATGCGCAGGATCTCGATCGCCTCCGGATCGGCGGCGACGCTGTCCGGCGTCTTCAGCTGGTGTTCCTCGCGCTCGCTCATGCCATCACCTGCTTGACGGCGGCGATGATCTTGTCGGCGCCCGGCAGCGACAGGGCCTCGAGGTTGGCCGCATACGGCAACGGCACGTCTTCCTGGTGCACCCGGAGCGGCGGGGCGTCGAGGTAGTCGAAGGCGTGCTCGATCACCCGCGCCACGACCTCGGCGCCGACGCCCATCGGACCCCAGCCTTCCTCGGCCGAGACCAGGCGGCTGGTCTTCTTCACGCTCTCGACGACGGTTTCGTGGTCCAGCGGCCGCAGGGTGCGCAGGTCGACGACCTCGCAGCTGATTCCCTCCTCCGCCAGCTTCTCCGCCGCCTGCAGGGCGAATCCGACCATGCGGCTGTGGGCGGTGATGGTGACGTCGGTCCCCTCGCGACGGACCTTGGCCTTGCCGATCGGCAGCACCCAGTCCTCGACATCGGGGACGTCGAACTCCAGCCCGTACATCATCTCGTGCTCGAGGAAGACGACCGGGTTGGGGTCGCGGATGGCGGCCTTCAGCAGGCCCTTGGCGTCCGCGGCGTCATACGGCGCGATGACCTTGAGGCCCGGCACCTGGGCGTACCAGGCCGAATAATCCTGGCTGTGCTGGGCCGCGACGCGGCTGGCCGCACCGTTGGGGCCGCGGAACACGATCGGGCAGCGGATCTGACCGCCTGACATGTAGAGCGTCTTGGCCGCCGAGTTGATGATGTGGTCGATGGCCTGCATGCCGAAGTTCCACGTCATGAACTCGACGATGGGCTTCAGCCCGGCCATGGCCGCGCCGACGCCAAGGCCGGCGAAGCCGTGCTCGGTGATCGGGGTGTCGACCACGCGGCGGTCGCCGAACTCCTGCAGCAGTTCGCGGCTGACCTTGTAGGCGCCCTGGTACTGGGCGACTTCCTCGCCCATCAGGAACACCGCCTCGTCGCGCCGCATCTCCTCGGCCATGGCGTCGCGCAGGGCGTCGCGGATGGTCGTCTTGATCAGCTTCGCGTCAGCCGGGATTTCCGGATCCTTCAGCTCGACCTTCGGGCCGGTCGCGGTGACGTCCTTCTTTTCGGGCTCGCCGCCCTTGTCCGTCACGACCTCGGGGGCGGGCGCCGCCTTGGGGGCATCCGCTTTCGGGGCGGCCGCGCCGGCGTCGTCACCGGCCAGACGCGCGATCGGCGTGTTTACCTTCACGTTCTCGGAGCCCTCGGCGACGAGGATTTCCAGCACCTCGCCCTCGTCGACGGCCTCGACCTCCATGGTCGCCTTGTCGGTCTCGATCTCGGCGATCACCTGGCCGGCCGACACGGTGTCGCCCGCCTTGATGTGCCACTTGGTCAGCGTGCCCTCTTCCATCGTGGGCGACAGCGCCGGCATCAGGATGTCGGTCACGATCAGGCCTCCACGTAGACGTCGGTGTAGAGCTCGGACGGATCAGGCTCCGGGCTCTCCTGGGCGAATTGAACGGCTTCGGCGACGATCGCCTTGATTTCGTTGTCGATGGCCTTGAGCTCGTCCTCGCTGGCCCTGGCCTGCTGCAGCAGGGTCTTGATGTGCTCGATCGGGTCGCGGGTCTTCTTGACCTCGTCGACCTCCTCCTTGGTGCGGTACTTGGCCGGGTCGGTCATCGAGTGGCCGCGGTAGCGGTAGGTCTTCACCTCGAGAATGAAGGGGCCGCCCCCTTCCCTCGCCCGCCTGACGGCGCGGGCGGCGGCGTCGCGCACAGCCAGAACGTC
>JAEYUE010000349.1 GCA_023433655.1 Pseudomonadota bacterium
GCCTGGGCCTGCTCCGGGGTCACGTCGGCGCCGACCGTGCCCTTGATCCCGCCGGAGGCGTCGTTCGACAGCTGGCCGGAGATGTGGAGCAGGTTCCCGCTACGCACGAAGGGCACGTAGTTGGCCACCGCCGCGGCGGGGGCGGGCAGCTGGATGCCGAGTTCGGCGAGGCGGGCGGCGACGGTCATGGGAGGCTCCTGATTGCGTGGCGGGGATGTAGCGCGCCGGGAAGAGGGGGTCGAGGGGCGAGGGTCCGGGGGAAGAGTTTGCCCCGGCGCGACCTGGAAATTGGTGTGGCGGAGTCGACAGGGTCGACATTGGGCCTGTGGGAATTCAACGGGTTGGAAATCCGGCGCATTCGCCTGCGGGGGCGCCGATGGGGCGGATTTGACCCTGCGACAGGCGCAAGCGGGGTCGAGCCGTGCGCGGGCGCCGGGCCGGTATGGGATTCACCTGTCAAAGACCGGAAGGCATTGTAGGGCCACTGTCTCCTCAGGCGGGAAGATCGGGTCGGGGATGGGCGGAGAGCTTGATAAGGCGCGGGGTTTTCGGCCCGGCGACCTTCGGATTCCGCGGATTGCCAGCAAGCGGCGGCGCCTCTCACGGGCGAGCGAGGTTCATCACAACGAACACGACGAAGTCACGACGGGCACGACGGGGGCCTGCGGGCCGGCGCGAGAGGGACGGCCGCTCGCGCTCTTCTCCCGCAAGGGGAGAAGGGCGCTGGGCTACTTCAACGCCCTGCCGGCCACCACGGCCGAGGAGCCGAACTTTTCGCGGAGGCGGTCGATGGCGGTTTCGGTCTTGAGGGCGCGCGCCTCGGCGGTTTCGAACAGGGCGGAGGGGGCGTCGGCGGCCTCGGCGACGTCGGCCATGCCGATGCCGATCAGGCGGTAGGGGCGGCCGAGCTCGGGGCGGAGCAGGTCGCGGCCGGCGGCGAACAGGGCGCGGGCGGTCTGGACCGGCTCGGGCAGGGTGACCCGGCGGGTGACGATGCGGAAGTCGGTGCGGCGCAGCTTGAGCACGATGACGCGGCTGGACACCCCGTCGCGGCGCGCCTTGGCGGCCAGCTTCTCGCACAGCGGCCAGAGCTCGGCCTCGAGGTCGGCGGCGGCGGTCAGGTCGTCGTTGAAGGTGGTCTCGGCGCTCATCCCCTTGCGCTCGTGGCCGGGATTGACGCTGCGGGCGTCGCGGCCGTGGGCGAGGTCGTGGAGACGCAGGCCGTGCTCGCCGTAGCGTCTGACCAGGTCGCGGACGTCGGCGGCGGCGAGGTCGCCGACGACGGCGTAGCCGTCGCTGATCAGGGTCTGGCCGAAGACGGGGCCCACGCCGGGGAGGACGCGGACGGATTTCGGCGCGAGCAGGGATGCGGCCTCGGAGCCGATGACCGAGAAGCCGCGCGGCTTGTCGAGCTCGGAGGCGATCTTGGCGAGGAAACGGTTGGTCGCCAGGCCGATGGAGACGGTCAGGCCGGTCTCGCGCTCGATGCGCTGCTGCAGGCGGACCAGCTGCAGGGCGGGCGGGCCGCCGTTGAGCCGCTCGGTGCCGGCGAGGTCGATCCACGCCTCGTCGAGCGACAGGGTCTGGACCAGCGGGGTGAGCTCGCGCACGGCCCCGAAGATCTGCGCGCTGGCGGCCTTGTACTTGGCGAAGTCGGGCTTGATCACCACCGCATCCGGGCAGGCCTTGAGCGCCTTGAACATCGGCTGGGCCGAGCCCACGCCGTAGAGGCGGGCGATGTAGCAGGCGGTGGTGACCACGCCGCGCTTGCCGCCGCCGACGATGACGGGGAGGTCGCGCAGCTCGGGCCGGTCGCGCTTCTCGACCGAGGCGTAGAAGGCGTCACAGTCGAGGTGGGCGATGGTCAGGGCGGCCAGTTCGTCATGGGCGACGATCCGCCGCGAGCCGCACGCCGGGCAGCGCTCGACCTTGCGGTCGTCGGTGCGGAGACAGTCGCGGCAGATGGATATCATGGGCGCAGACGGATCATCAGCGCCCATTATCAAGCATCCGCCCGGATCGCCCCAATGCTTTCGTCATCCTCCGGCGAGGCGCAGCCGAGACCGGGGGACCCAGCGGCGCCGAAGGCGATCTGTACAGCAGGCTGTCGGAAACAGCGGCGCTCCCGACAGTGTCGCGCTCGCGCGCGCCGCTGGGTCCCCCGGTTCCGCGCTGCGCGCGGCCCGGAGGATGACGAAATCAAGGAGGGGAGCGCGCAGCCCCACGCTTCACGCCAACTTAAGAGACCGTGGGGCAGGGTGTCGGGAAGAAGGAAGCCTCCCGCGCGATCGCGCACAGAGGGGCGGACGGGCTGGGTGTCGATGTCGAAGACGGTCCTCATCGTCGAGGATAACGAGCTGAACATGAAGCTCTTTCATGATCTGCTCGAATCCCAGGGCTACCGCACCCTGCAGACCCGCGAGGGCCTGCAGGCGCTGGCCCTGGCGCGGCAGCACCGGCCCGACCTGATCCTGATGGACATCCAGCTGCCCGAGATCAGCGGCCTGGAGGTCACCAAGTGGCTGAAAGACGATGACGAGCTGAACCACATTCCGGTGGTGGCGGTGACGGCCTTCGCCATGAAGGGCGACGAGGAGCGGATCCGCCAGGGCGGCTGCGAGGCCTATATCTCCAAGCCGATCTCGGTGACCCACTTCCTCGAGGTGGTGCGCAAGCACCTCGCCCCGGCGGGGATGGCGGTGCAATGACGGCGCGCATCCTGGTCGTCGACGACGTGGAGCCCAACGTCCGCCTGCTCGAGGCCAAGCTGACGCTGGAGTACTACGAGGCGCTGACGGCCATGGACGGCGCCTCGGCGCTGCGGATCGCCGCCGAGGAACGCCCGGACCTCATCCTGCTGGACGTGATGATGCCGGGCATGGACGGGTTCGAGACCTGCCGCCGGCTGAAGGCCGATCCGGCGACGCGGCACATTCCGGTGGTGCTGGTCACGGCGCTGGACGGGCGCGAGGACAAGATCAAGGGACTGGAGGCCGGGGCCGACGACTTCGTCACCAAGCCGATCGACGACGTCATCCTGTTCGCCCGGGTGAAATCGCTGGTGCGGCTGAAGGCGGTGATGGACGAGCTGCGCGAACGCGAGGAGAGCGGTCGGCGCATGGGCGTGGACACCGACGGGGCCGGGCGGTTGCGCGGCTCGGGCGGCCGGGTGCTGATCGTCGACGACAACGAGCTGCAGTCGGAGAAGATGCAGGCCGGCCTGACCGGCGAGCACCGGCCGGTGGTCGAGCCCGATCCGACGGCGGCCCTGACGGCGGCGCGGGGGTCGCTGGACCTGATCATCGTCAACGTCTCGAGCAGCGGCTTCGACGGCCTGCGCTTCGTCGCCCAGGCGCGGTCGAGCGAGGCCTCGCGGCGGACGCCGATCCTGGCGGTGGTCGATCCGGCCGACCGGCCCCGCCTGCTGAAGGCGCTGGAGTTGGGCGTCAACGACATCCTGCCGCGGCCGGTGGATTCCGAGGAGCTGATGGCGCGGGCGCGGACGCAGATCCGGCGCAAGCGCTACGCCGACTTCCTGAAGGAGAAGCTGGACTACAGCCTCGAGATGGCGGTCACCGACGCCCTGACCGGGCTGCACAACCGGCGCTACATGGCCGGCCAGCTGCAGGCCATGGTCGGCCGGGCCGGGCAGGGCGGCGACTCCGTGGCCGTGCTGGTCATGGACATCGACCACTTCAAGGCGGTCAACGACGGCTTCGGCCACGACGCCGGCGACGAGGTGCTGCGCGAGTTCGCGGTGCGGCTGGCGACAAACGTGCGGGCCATCGACCTGCCGTGCCGGCTGGGCGGCGAGGAGTTCGTGGTGGTCATGCCGGGGGCCAGTCTGGAGGCCGCCTCGCGCGTCGCCGACCGCATCCGCCGCGACATCGAGGGCCATCCCTTCCCGATCATGCGCGGGGCTGAAAGC
>JAEYUE010000003.1 GCA_023433655.1 Pseudomonadota bacterium
CCCATGTCCATCCCCGCCTGGATGGCGTGGTACAGGAACACCGAATGGATCGCCCGCCGCACCGGCTCGTTGCCGCGGAAGCTGAACGACACGTTCGACACCCCGCCGGACACCCGGGCGTACGGCAGGGCCGCCTTGATCGCCCGCGTCGCCTCGATGAAGTCGACGGCGTAGTTGTCGTGCTCCTCGATCCCCGTCGCCACGGCGAAGATGTTGGGGTCGAAGATGATGTCTTCGGGCGGGAAGCCGATGTCGTCGACCAGCAGGCGGTAGGCGCGGGTGCAGATCTCGGTCTTGCGCGCGGCGGTGTCGGCCTGGCCCTGTTCGTCGAAGGCCATGACCACCACCGCCGCGCCGTAGCGTAGGCATTTGACCGCCTGCTCGCGGAACTCTGCCTCGCCGGCCTTGAGGCTGATCGAATTGACGATCGGCTTGCCCTGGACGCACTTCAGCCCCGCCTCGATCACTTCCCATCTGGAGCTGTCGATCATCACCGGCACGCGGGCGATGTCCGGCTCGGCCGCCATCAGGTTGAGGAAGGTGGTCATGGCAACGGGGCCATCCAGCAGGCCCTCGTCCATGTTGACGTCGAGAATGGTCGCCCCGGCCTCGACCTGCTGGCGCGCCACCGACAGGGCCGCGGCGTAGTCGCCCTCGACGATCAGCTTCCTGAACCTGGCCGAGCCGGTGACGTTGGTCCGCTCGCCGACATTGATGAAGGTGGGACGCAACTCAGGCTACCAGTTCAAACGGTTCCAGGCCCGCCAGCCGCATCGCCCGCGGCCGCTCCGGGATCGCCCGCGGCGTCACCCCCGCCACGCCCTCGGCCACATGGCGGATATGCTCCGGCGTCGTGCCGCAGCAGCCGCCGACGATGTTGACCAGGCCCGACCGCGCCCACTCCTCGATGAAATGCGCCGTCTCGTGCGGCTGCTCGTCGTACTGGCCCATGGCGTTGGGCAGGCCGGCGTTGGGATAGGCGGCGACCAGGGTGTCGGCCACCCGGCTCAGTTCGGCGATGAACGGCCGCATCAGCTCGCCGCCGAGGGCGCAGTTGAAGCCGACGGCGAACGGCTTCGCATGGCGCACGCTGTTCCAGAAGGCCTCGGCGGTCTGGCCCGACAGCGTCCGGCCCGAGCGGTCGGTGATGGTGCCCGAGATCCAGATCGGCAGGGGCTCCAGCCCCTCGTCCTGGAGGTCGAGAATGGCCTTGATCGCCGCCTTGCAGTTCAGGGTGTCGGTGATGGTCTCGATCAGGAACAGGTCGACCCCGCCGGCGTGGAGCGCCCGGACCTGCTGGCGATAGGCGGCGTAGACCTGGTCGAAGGTCACGCTGCGCGCGCCGGGATCGTTCACGTCCGACGACATCGACAGCATCTTGTTCAGCGGCCCGATCGAGCCGGCGGCGAAGCGCGGCTTCGCCGGATCCTTCGCCGTCCATCGGTCGGCGGCCGCGCGAGCCAGCCGCGCGCCCTCCAGGTTGATGTCCCACACCGCCTGTTCGTCCAGGCCGTAGTCGTCCTGGGCGATCACCGTGGCCGAGAAGGTGTTGGTCTCCGAGATGTCGGCCCCGGCGGCGAAATACTGGTCGTGCAGGTCGGCGATGAGGTCCGGCCGGGTCAGGCACAGGATGTCGTTGTCGCCCTTCAGCTGGAGCGGGTGGTTCTCGAAGCGGTCGCCGCGGAAATCCTCTTCCGACAGTTCGCGGCGCTGGATCATCACCCCCCAGGCGCCGTCGAGGACGAGGATCCGCTCCCTCGCGGCCGCGTGGAGAGCGGCGATGCGGAACTGGCGGGTCATCCTTCGGCCCTCTGTTCGCGCACGCCCAGCACCCGGCAGATGGCGTAGACCAGGGCCGCCCGGTTCAGGGTGTAGAAATGGAAGTCGGCGAAGCCCTCTTCCTGCAGCCGGGCGCACATCTCGGCGGCCACGGAAGCCGCGATCAGCCGGCGGGTCTCCGGGTCGTCGTCCAGTCCGTCGAAATGCGCCGCCAGCCAGTCCGGCAGGGCGGCGCCGCAGGCTCCGCACATCCGCCTCAGCCCGGCGAAATTGGTAACCGGCATGATCCCGGGGATCAGCGGAACCTCGATCCCGGCTGCCCGCACGCGGTCGCGGAAACGCAGGAAGGCGTCGAGGTCGAAGAAGAACTGGCTGATGGCGCGGGTCGCGCCCGCGTCGACCTTGGCCTTCAGCACGGCGATGTCGTGGTCGATCGAGGGGCTTTCCGGGTGACCCTCCGGGTAGCAGCCCACACTGATCTCGAAGCCGCCGCGGCGGGCGATGGCGGCGGTCAGCTCGGTGGCGTTGGCGTAACCGTCGGTGCGGGGAACATAGGCGCCGCCGATCCCGCTGGTCCCCGGCGGATCGCCGCGCAGGGCCACGATGTGGCGCACCCCGGCCTCGCGGTAGCCGTCGATCACCGCGTCGACCTCGTCGCGGCTGGCCTCGACGCAGGTCAGGTGGGCGGCCGGCGTCAGCCCGGTCTCGGCCAGCACGCGCTGCACCGTCCGGTGGGTCCGCTCCCGCGTCGACCCGCCGGCGCCGTAGGTGACCGAGACGAAGTCGGGTTTCAGCGGAGCGAGGCGGGTGATCGCCTTCCACAGACTGGCCTCGGCCTCGTCGGACTTCGGCGGGAAGAATTCGTACGACACCCGCGGCCGCGACGCGTCCCGTCCGGCCCGCGCCACCGGCCCCAGCGGCGACAGCAGCAGGGCGCGGGCCTCGGCGAGGCTGAGGGCGGCGGTCATGCCGCGCGCGTCCCCGCCTCGGCCCGGCGCGCGGCGGTCCAGATC
>JAEYUE010000082.1 GCA_023433655.1 Pseudomonadota bacterium
AGCGGCGCCCGATACGGTTTCACAGGCGGCCCTGGATTCCCGCTTCGATCCGGTCGAGAGCGACGTCCGCACTACCTGTCGAACGCGACATTCCGACAGGTAACGAGAATCAGAATTCTCGTTCGCGGCGAGGACGTCTCAATCCACGGCTGCCGGTGCGTCCAGCTTCGCCAGGACCTCCACCCGTACATCTTCGGTTGCGAGCGGTTCAGCGGTGCCCATCGCCCGGATCACCGCGCGAGAGGCCCCCTCGAGGCGCACGGCGCTAAGGACGTCGGAGGCGTAGGCCTTTGTGTCCACACCGATCCGTCGTTGATCGATGTGGACGTCGCGGGTCGGGGTGTGGCCGTGGACCACCACCTTCTCGAACTCGATCTCGCTGTCGAGGAAGCTGTTCCGAATCCACATCAGGTCCCGCTTGGACTGTCGGTCCAGCGGCTCGCCCGGCCGGGCGCCAGCATGGGCGAAGAAATAGTCGCCGATCGACAGGCTGAGCTCGAGGTTCTCGAGGAAGTCGCGTTCACGCGGGGTCAGCTTGTGGTCAAGGTCGGCCGAAATGCGCGCCCACGCCTCAACCTTGTGCTTCAGCTCCGGCGGCTTGAGACCGTACGAACGGAGCGCTGCGTCGCCGCCGTACTCGCACCACCGCGCGCCTCCGGACGGGTCGTCGAGGAACTCCAGCATGGCCTCTTCATGATTCCCCTTCAAGAACCGCCACTCCACGCCGGGGTCGACAGACAGGTCGGCGAGATAGCGGATCACGCCCCGCGAATCCGGCCCGCGGTCCACGTAGTCGCCAAGAAAGACCACCACCTTGCGATCGGCCGTGCTGACGGCGGCGTCGGCCGTGATGGCCCCGACCAAGGGTTGCAGCAGGTCGAGACGGCCGTGGATGTCTCCGACGGCCCAGACCACGGTTCCTCGCGGCGTCTCCGGCCGTTCAGGGGCCGCGATCCTGGGTCGCCGTTTCTTGAAGAGCGTCGAGATCATTGCATTTTCACGGTTGCGTTCGCAGGAGCGGCCGCCAACATCCTGGCTGGCGTCGCCGGTCCGGCATCGCTCCATCTACCCGCAGCGTACGTCCTCAAAAGGGCGGTGTACGCAGCTAACCCCCGAACACGGCACCGAAATCGGCGTTCGCTTGCGCATAGTCCGGCGGCCGCCCGATGTCCATCCAGTATCCCTCGGCCCACTGCTGACGCACGGTGAGGCCGGCGCCGATCATGTCCGCCAGCAGGGTGGGCATGTCGTGGTAGGCATCGCGGGGCACCAGCCTGAGCGCCGACGGCGACAGCACATAGGCCCCCGCACTGATCGTGAAGCTCTGGGTCGGCTTTTCGTCGATGCGCAGGATCTGGCCACCGGCGGCGTTGATCACCCCGAACGGCACCTGCATCTGATAGTCGCGGACCACAACCGTGGCGTCCGCGCCGGCCTGGAGGTGGGAGTCCAGCACATGGCCGTAGTCGACCTTGGCCAGTACATCGCCGTTGGTGACCACGAACGGCTCGTCCTGGGCCGGCATCAGCGCGAGAGCCCCGCAGGTGCCGAGGGGCTTGGCTTCGCGCAGATAGCGGATGTCGAGGCCAAGGTCCGAGCCGTCGCCGAAGTGCCGCTCGATCTGGTCTGCCTTGTAGTTCACCGCCAGCCAGAAATGGCGGAACCCCTGACCCGCCAGGTTGCCGACGATGGTGTCGAGGATCGGTCGCGGGCCAACCTTGAGCATCGGCTTGGGCGTATCGCGGGTCAGTTCGGCCAGCCGCTCGCCCTTGCCACCGGCCATGATCACGACCGGATTGCTGCGCACGGGAATATTGAGGAAGTCCGACACCGTCGTGAGGCCGACCACCCGCCGCTCGGCGTCGAGCACCGGCAGCTGACGCAGACCATGGGCGCGCAGCAGCGCCAAGGTGGCGGCGCGGTCCTGGTGCTGATCGATGCACAGGGGCTCGCGGTTGGCGGCCGATACCGCCGGGTCTTCGAGCCCCGCCCCGCGTATCAATGCGCGGCGGAGATCGCCGTCCGACAGGACGCCGATCAGGCGCCGGCCCGCGTCGACGATCAGGGCCATGCCGGCGCCTGTGGCGTCGATGGACTTGAGAGCGTCCCTGAAATCCGCTTCGGGGCCGATCAGCGCCGCCTGCCAGTTTCTCATCCCCGCTCCCACCGCCGCGCCGGCACGCCGAGAAGCATGCCGGGCCCTTCTCCCGGGCCGAGCACCACCGCTCCAGCACCGACCACGACGCCATCCTCCAGCGACACGCCTTGGCGGATCACCGCCCCCGCCCCGACATGCGCCCCCCTGCCGATCGTGACATCGCCACACAGGATGGAGCCCGTCGCGCAGTGGCTGAAGTCGCCGACATGACAGCCATGCTCGACGATCGCGCCTGCATTGATCACGGCGCCGTCTCCGATCCAGGCGCCTGTCTGAACAACGGCCCGGGCCAGCAGCTGGACGGCGCCACCGAGCTCGGCTCGGGGGGAGACGACCGCCGTGGGGTGCCGCACCTCGACGAAGCGAAAGCCCACCGCCTCCAGCCTCACCTGCATGGAGCGGCGACGGCCGAGGTCGTCGTGCCGGCCGACACCACCCATGCCGTTGGCCAACTCGTATCCGTTCTGCGGGGACAGCCAGCCATCGCCTCCGAACACACGCAGTCCGACGACCTCGGCCCCCGCCTCGAAGGCGGGATCCACAAACCCAAGAACAGTTCGTCCCGAGACCTGCAGGGCGTCGGCGACAGCCTGTCCATGGCCACCTGCGCCGACCACGACAACGGGCCGGGCGCTCATGCCTCGATCGCCTCATCTTCGCCCCAAGCGCGCGGCGATGGATGCCCCAGCAGGGGCCAAACGGCCATCGGCGACAGGCCGTGGGCCGGACGCTTGGCGGTCAGGTTGTCGAGGCTGAACGGCTCGCCGGCGGCGATGGGCCGGGCCGCGACCAGGCTGCGGCGGGCGATGGCGCGGTTGCCGATCTCCTCGGGCGCCGGCGCCTTGCGGGCCGCGCCCAGCGCGGTCTCGACCTCGCGCACGGCGGCCACCAGGTCGGCCAGTTCCCTGGGCTCCAGTGAGGCGGCGTGGTCGGGGCCCGGGCGGGCGCGATCGAGGGTGAAATGCTTCTCGATCACCGTCGCGCCGCGAGCGGCGGCGGCGATGGTGACCGTGATCCCCAAGGTATGGTCGGAGTAGCCGACCGGCAGGCCGAAGGCGTCGCGCATCACATCCATGGCGCGCAGGTTCACCGCCGCCGGCGGAGCCGGATACTCCGTCGTGCAGTGCAGCAGGGTGACCCGTTCGCGCAGCGCCGCCTGCCCCTCCGGCGCCTCGAAGGCGGCCCGCAGGTCGTCGGCTCCGGCGGGCAAGCCTTCGCGGGTCAGGGCGAACGCAATGACCTGCAGGGCCTCGCCGATCTCGTCCAGCGTCGCCATGCCTGTGGAGACTATCAGCGGCCGGCCCAGCCGGGCCGCGCGCAGCAGCATGGCCCCCCAGGTCAGGTCGCCCGAGGGAATCTTCACCGCCGGCATGTCGAAGCCGGCGAGGAAGTCGAGACTGTCCATGTCGAAGGCGGTCGACATGAAGCAGACGCCGCGCGCCTCGGCCCGGCGGACGAGGGCGTGATGGGCGTCGCGGTCCAGCTCCAGCCCGCGCAACATGGCCAACTGCCCGTCGTCGGCTCCGGTATTGCGCGCCTGGTAGGCGGCCTTGGGGGCGCAGCGTGTGACCAGGCGGGCGGCGTCGAAGGTCTGGAATTTGACCGCGTCGGCCCCGGCCTCGGCGGCGACGTCGACCATGCGCAGGGCGTCGTCCAGCGAGCCGTCGTGATTAACCCCGGCCTCGGCGATAACGAACACCCGGCTCATGCGTCGACCTCGTGGAAGCGCTTGCGTAGCAGGGTGGCCCGGTCGGGCGCGGCGCGCAGGATGTCGACGATGCGACGGGCGCTGTCGCCGTCGCCGTAGGGATTGACCGCGCCCCTGCACTCCAGATTGAAGGCCTTGCGCACGGCCGCGGCGACAGCGGCGGGCTCGGCTGGGCAGCGGATCACCGAAGCGGCGGCCGGCCGCCCCTTCTGGCGGTCGCCGACGTCGACCGTCGGCACGCCCAGCGACGGCGCCTCGTAGAGGCCGCTTGAGGAGTTTCCGACCACGGCGTCGGCCTGGGCCATCAGCGACAGATAGCGCAGCTGGCCGAGCGAGGCGAAGACCCGCACATCGTCGCGCCCGGCCGCCCAGCGGTCGAGGGCTGCCTCAACCGCGGCTCCGCCGGGATCGGCGTTGGGGCGGGTGACCCATTTCACGACCTCGCACGGCAGGTCGTCCAGCCCGGCCACCAAGGCCTCGAAGCCGGCGAGGCCGCGGTCCGCCTCGAGCGTCACCGGATGCCAGGTGACCAGCAGATTGCGGCGGCCCAGCGGAGCGCCGAGAGCGGCCTCCAGCGCCCGCCGCTCCAGCAGCTCCAGCCGGCGCAGCTGGTCGAGACCGGGGCTGCCGACGACGTGCACGCGCCACGGCTCCTCGCCCATGCGGGCGACTCTGGCCGCGGCCTCGGCGGTCGTGGTCAGGTGCAGGTGGGCCAGCTTGGTAAGGGCGTGACGGATCGAGTCGTCGAAGGCCCCTTCGGTGACGTCCCCGCCGGCGACGTGGGCCAGCGGTACGCCGTGCAACAGGGCGGCCTGTGCGGCCGCGAGGATCTCATAACGGTCGCCGAGCACCAGCATCAGGTCGGGCCGCGACCGGGCCAGCGCGTCGGAGGTCCCCTCCAGACAGCGGGCCATCGCACGAGCGAGGTCGGTCGGGGCGTCAGACTCCAGCCCGAGCGGCGTCCGCGCGTCGATTGCGAAGCCGTCGGCCTCGATCTGGCCGACCGTAAGGCCGAAGCGCGGCTCCAGGTGGGCGCCGGTGACGATCAGCTGCAGGTCAAGATCGGGGGCGGCGCGGATCTCGTGCAGCACCCATTGCAGCAGGCCGTACTCGGCCCGCCCGCCGGTGACCACGCAGATGCGCCGCACCCCGCTCACGCCGGCACCAGGGCCGCGCTGCTGGGCAGGTTGACGATGCGCGCCGCCAGCGTCTCGGCGACCGGCAGCTCGTCCCGCGGGCAGGCGGCGTACATCGGCAGCCGGTGCATCAACGTCCACAGCGGGCGCGCTCCGAAGCCGGCGGCGTTGAGCGCCTCCAGCACAAGGTCACGGGCGGCCACGTCGGGTTGGTCCAGCAGCATGGCGTTGAGCCAGTGGTTGACCTCGGCCCCCCGGCGAGGCTGCAGCATGGTGACGCCGGGAAGATCGTCGAAGGCTTCAAAGTACCGTCGCGCCAGCTCGGCCTTGCGCGCCATCAGGCCGGGCAGCTGCTCCAGCTGGGCGCAGCCGAGGGCGGCGTTCAGGTTGGGCAGACGGTAGTTCCAGCCGGCCTCGTCGTGGTCGAAGGCCCAGGCGTGCGG
>JAEYUE010000110.1 GCA_023433655.1 Pseudomonadota bacterium
CGAACAGGTTGCCGATCTGCGAGCCGGCGGCCGACGGGTTGCGCAGGGCGCCCGCCAGGAACTGGCCGAAGATGTTGCCGACGCCGATGCCGGCGCCGATCATGCCGCACATCGCGATGCCGGCGCCGATGAGCTTGGCGGCTTCTGCTTCCATGGTTTTCTGGTCCTAGTTTGGGTGGGTTGGAAGGGAGACTGGCCGGCCCTTAGTGGGCGTGGTCCAGGTTGACCACATCGTTGAGGTAGATGCAGGTCAGAACGGCGAAGACGAAGGCCTGAAGGAAGGCCACGAGGAATTCGAGGGCGGTCAGGCCGATGGTCATGCCCATGGCCAGCGGGAAGATCAGGATCCCGAACCAGCCGGCGGCGCCGACGACGGCCGTGGCCACGAAGCCGGCGAACACCTTCAGGGCGATGTGGCCGCCCATCATGTTGCCGAACAGACGGAGCATCAGGGTCACGGGGCGCAGCATGAAGGAGAAGAACTCGATCAGGCCGACGATCGGGCGCATCACCAGCGGCGCGCCGGTGGGCCAGAACAGCTTGAGGAAGCCGAAGCCGTTCTTGACGATGCCGACGATGACCACGAGCCCGAAGGTGATCATGGCGAGGGTGGCGGTGACCGCCAGCTGCGACGTCGCCGTGAAGGTCAGGAACATCCCCAGCAGGTTCATCGCCAGGATGAAGGTGAAGATGGTGAAGACGAACGGGAAATACTTCTTGCCGTCGTGACCGATGATCGACTCGGTCAGGCCATCGATCATGCCGAACAGGGTTTCGCCCACCGCCTGGGTGCGGCCGGGCACGACCTTGGCGTTCGAGGTGACGAGCGTCAGGAAGCCCACCACCAGCAGGAAGGCGATGGTCATGGCGAGATGCGAATTGGTGAAGGCCAGGTGCACCGTGCCGACGACCGGCAGGATGACTTCGCCGAAGTCGAGGGCCGGGGTCAGCGGCGCAACCTGGAACTGGTGTAGCGGATCGGCCATCGGTCGATCAGGCTCCTTCGTCTTCGTCGTCGAAGGGAACCGACTGCGGCTCCCCGTGCTGTTTCGCCTCGGCCATCAGGCGCTGCGCCGTGCGCCACGCCATCCATACCGAGACAGCGAAGCCCAGCAGGACCCCGCTGATGATGCCCACCGGCGAGGTGCCGGCGAAATGGTCGACCGCCCAGCCGAGCGCGAGACCGACGAAGACCCCGCCGAGCAGGTCGGCGACGATCTTCCAGGCCTGGCTGGCCGCTGCATGGCCCGCCGCCTCCGCAGAGGGATGGCGGGTCGTGCGCGCCTTCAGATCGGATGCGCTCTTCGTGAGACGAGCGATCGCCTCTTCGCGCGATTCCGGTTCAAGGGACATGGCGGCCTCAGCGCCCCGGCGCGGGCGCCGGAGGGGGTCTGAATTCGGCGCGGAACCTATAGGCGCCGCCCGCGCAGGTCAAGGCGGCGCGGATCGACGCCAGGTCGTTGATTTTCTGCACGTTTGTTTCGCGCAATGGCCGGCGTGGCGAACGGTCGCTGATGAGAGGGCCGGAGGCGCGGTGAATCCCTGCCCGAGCCGCGCCCACCGCCCCCTTGCGATCAGCGGCGGGAGTTCTGCAGGCAGTTCCGGGCCGTGTAGAGACCGTTGAGGTAGTGCCAGCGGTTTTCGTCGGCCTCGCGACGGGCGCGCTCCGGCGCCGTCAGCGCGTTGACGCCCGCCATCACCAGGCCTGCGCCCGGAATCAGCGCCGCTGCGCCGGCCTTCGCCACTCCGCCCAGGGCGCCGCCGGTCGGCGTCCCGCCCATCCGCTCGCTGAGGGTCGCGGCCTCGTCGGCGATCTGGCGGCAGCTCAGGTTCGAGTCGCCGGCGCGCATGACCGGCGCGGCCTCGCCACCCCGGCTCGCGCAGCCGCCCAACACAAGCGCCGCCGCCACGAAGAGATGAGCTTTCACAATCCGTCCTCCACCTGATCTATCCGGGACAGAACGGAGGTGGAGGGCTGGGGTTGCCGATGTCGTCAGTCAGGCCCGGACGGCGCGGGTCGCCTCGACGCCCAGCGCCTGCAGCGCGGCCGCGACGATATGCTCGGCGTTCAGGCCGGCGGCGTCATACATGGCCTCGGGCTTGTCCTGGTCCTGGAAGACGTCCGGCAGGTGCAGGCTGCGGATCTTCAGCCCAGCGTCCAGGGCGCCCCTTTCGGCCAGCATCTGCAGCACGAAGGCGCCGAAACCGCCCATGGCCCCCTCCTCCACGGTGATAAGGGCCTCATGCTCGCGGGCGAGGCGGAGGATCATCGCCTCATCCAGCGGCTTGGCGAAGCGGGCGTCGGCGACGGTGGCCGAGACCCCCCGGGCGGCGAGGGCGTCGGCGGCCTTGAGCGACTCCTGCAGGCGGGTGCCCAGGGACAGGATGGCCACGGCCGTGCCTTCGCGCACGATGCGGCCGCGGCCGATCTCCAGCGGAGCCGCCAGTTCGGGAATCTCCACCCCGACGCCGTCGCCGCGCGGATACCTGAAGGCGGAAGGTCGGTCGTCGATGGCCAGCGAGGTCGAGATCATCGCCGCCAGCTCGGCCTCGTCGGCCGCCGCCATCAGCACCATGCCCGGCAAGGCGCCCATGTAGCCGATATCGAAGGAGCCGGCGTGGGTGGCCCCGTCGGCGCCGACCAGGCCCGCGCGGTCCATGGCGAAGCGCACCGGCAGCTGCTGGATGGCCACGTCGTGGACGACCTGGTCGTAGCCGCGCTGCAGGAAGGTCGAATAGATGGCGCAGACCGGCTTCATGCCGTCGGCGGCGAGGCCGGCGGCGAAGGTCACCGCGTGCTGTTCGGCGATGCCGACGTCATAGGTCCGCTCGGGGAAGGCCTGACCGAACAGGTCCAGGCCGGTGCCCGACGGCATGGCCGCGGTGATGGCGACGATCGAGGGGTCCCTGCCGGCGTGCTTGATCAGCTCGGTCCCGAACACCTTGGTGTAGCTGGGCGCGTTGGAGACGGACTTGGACTGCTTGCCCGAGACCACGTCGAACTTGACCACGGCGTGCAGCTTGTCGGCGCTGGTCTCGGCCGGGGCGTAGCCCTTGCCCTTCTGGGTGACGACGTGGACCAG
>JAEYUE010000134.1 GCA_023433655.1 Pseudomonadota bacterium
GAAGGCTTCGGTCGGCGCCGGCATGAAGTCAGGCCCGCCGGCTGCAGGACACGCTCGTCCTGCTCGCCACTCGCCACTCGCCACTCGCCACTCCCTCACCGCCCCAACTCCTGCAGCGCGGCGCGGATCACCGCGGACAGGTCGGCGTCATCGCCGAGGCGGATCAGGGCCTGATCCACTGCCCGGCGGGCGTTGACCTCGACGACGCCGAGGCCGAGCAGGGCCGAGACCGCCTCGCCGGTCAGGCTGGGCGTGGGAGCCGCAGCTTCAATGTGCACGCCGGACGCCGAGGGCGTGAAAGACGGCTCGCCCAACGGCTTGCCCTTCAGCTCGGTGACGATGCGCAGGGCCAGCTTGGGGCCGACGCCGTTGGCGCGGGCCACGGCCGCCTTGTCCTCGCGCGCCACCGCGGCAGCCAGCTCGCCGGGGGGCAGGACGTCCAGCACCGACAGAGCCGCCTTGGGCCCGACCCCCTGGATGGTCAGCAGGGTGGTGAAGGCCCGGCGCTCGTCCCGCCCGAGGAAGCCGTACAGGCGCGGCCCGCTCTCGGCGCTCCAGGTGCTTTCGATGAACAGGGTGGCCTCGTCGCCCGGGGCCGGCAGACGGCCGAGCGTGCGCGAGCCGCAGGCCACCACGTAGCCGACCCCGGCGCAGTCGATCAGGCAGTGGTCCGGCTCGACCTCCGCCAGCACGCCTCTCAGACGGCCGATCATGCCGCCAGTCCCCGCATCCGGCGCAGCTGCGCGTGGGTGATGGCCACCGCCAGGGCGTCGGCGGCGTCCGCCTTCACCTCGCCGGCCTGCGGCAGCAGCCGCTTCACCATGAAGGCGATCTGGCTCTTGTCGGCATGGCCGGCCCCGACCACCGCCTTCTTGATCAGGTTCGGCGAGTATTCGGCGACACCGAGACCGCAACGCGCCGGGGCCAGCATGACCGCCGCGCGGGCGTGGCCCAGTTTCAGCGTCGAGGACGGGTTCATGTTGACGAAGACCTCCTCGATCGCCGCCTCGTCGCAGGCGTGGGCGGCGCAGACCTCCGCCACCGCCTCCAGCAGGAACAGCAGCCGCTCGCTGAACGGCGCCGTTTCGGGCGGGGCCACCACGCCATGGGCGATCCAGCGCAGGCGCGACCCCTCGGCCGCCACCACGCCCCATCCGGTGCGCCTGAGGCCGGGGTCCAGCCCCAGGATTCGAGTCGCTTCGTTCGCCATCCGTTCCAGTCATGCCCGATAGATGGCTAACGGACAATGACCGCCGCGACGGCGGACCCTACTCGGTGGTGGTGCCGTCGAAATGCTCTTCGGAGGCGTCGGCCTCGGCCTTGGTCCGGTGCACCACGCCCTCGCGGTGATCCGGCGGGCCGTAGAGGGTGTACAGCGCCAGCGGCTCGTCGCCGGTGTTGATGACATTGTGCCGCGCGCCCGCCGGCACGATGACCGCGTCGTCGTCCTTGATGGCGGTGCGCTTGCCGTCGATCGACACCTCGCCGGAGCCGCTCTCGATGCGGAAGAACTGGTCGTGGTCCTCGTGGACCTCCTCGCCGATCTCCTCGCCGGGCTTGAGCGTCATCAGCACGAGCTGGAGGTATTTGCCGGTGTAGAGCACCCGGCGGAAGTCGGGGTTGCCGACGGTCAGCTCTTCGATATTGGCGACGAAGCCCTTCATGGCGGTGTTCTCCTGCGGCGTGGGGACAGGGTGAAATTGGGCCCCCTCCGCAGCCGTTCAAGTCAGCCGCCGCCTATTCGTCGCGCGGAAGGACCGAGAAGCCAGCCAGACCCTCCCGGCCGTGCAGGTCGGCCACGAGGCCATCGACATTGATCGGCATCGGCCCCTTCACCTTAAGCACATGCTCATGGATGAGGCCGTCAGGGCTGATGACGTGGCCGATACGCACCGCCCTGAGGCCACGGGCGCGCAGCAGCTCCCGCACGGCGCTCTCGCCGGGCGCCGATCCCTGCTTCCAGCGCAGCGCCACATCCATCACTCCCACGTGCGGCAGCTTGGCGTCGAGCAGGCGCAGCACGGCCAGAACGGCCAAGGTGGCGCCCGAGCCGATCAGGGCCAGATCCAGCATGCCGACGCCGAACAGCACACCGATCGCCGAGGTGACCCACAGCGAGGCGGCCGTGGTCAGGCCGTGCACCGAGAATCCCTCGCGGAAGATCACCCCGGCGCACAGGAAGCCGATCCCGGTCAGCAGACCGTGCGCCATCCGGGTCGGATCGATGACCACCCGCTGCGCCGGCAGCCAGGCGAAGTCCCAGTTGGCCTGCTGCATCGCCGCCAGCATCAGCAGGCAGCTGGTCACGCAGACGAGGATGTGGGTGCGGAACCCCGCCGGATGCCCGTGATAGGTGCGCTCGACCCCGATCAGCCCGCCCGCCGTCATGGCCGCCAGCACCGGCCAGACCAGATCCCAATCCAACAAGTTTCGCTCCGCAAACTGACGAATCAGCAGCCTAGGACCACCGCCGCCGGCCGGGCAAGCGCCGTCAGTCGTCGCGCGGATCGAGGCGGTAACCCGTCACGCCTTCGATGGCGCGCAGGCGCGCCGCCAGCGCCTTGAGCGAATTCTCGCCCCGGGCCCGCAGACGGAAAATCCGCTGCACCGAGGCGCCCGCGTCCGCCAGCCGGTGGCGTTCGCCGCTGGCGCTCCATCCGGCCCCGGCGATCGCCGCCTCGACCGCCTGTTCCGCCTCCGGCGTGTCGCGCCGCCAGCTCACTTCCGCGTCGATGACCACCTGCTGCGGCAGCCGCACGCTGATCAGCCTCAGCGCGGCGAGGATGACCACCGTCAGCGCCGCGCCGGTGACCGCCAGCCAGAACAGCCCGGCCCCGAACAGCAGGCCGATCGTCGCCGTGATCCACAGCGAGGCCGCCGTGGTCAGGCCGTGGATCGAGAAACCCGAGCGGAAGATCACCCCCGCGCACAGGAAGCCGATGCCGGTCAGCACGCCATGCGCCATCCGCGTCGGATCGCTGACGATGCGCGTGCCGGCCAGGGCCTCGAACCGCCAGTCGCCCTGCGAGACCGAGGCCTCCATCAGCAGGGCAGAAGCCAGGCAGACGAGGATGTGGGTCCGGAAGCCCGCCGACCGCCCGCGCCACTCCCGCTCGAAACCGATCAGCCCGCCCGCGACGATTGCGGCCAGCAGCGGCAGGGCGAAGTCCGGCAGGTCGGTCAGCTCCATCGCCCGGCAACGGCGGGCGGGCGGACCGGTTCCGGCCGCCCGGCGCGCGACGGGTCAGGAACCCCCGCCGCCGCCGCGGCGTTCTGTCCGCTGGCGCGAATCCGGGAGCCCGCGATGGGCGGCTTGAATGGACGGGGCCTTCCGACGGAGGCCTATGAAAATCTCAGGGGCGAGGTGCTGCGGGCGGCGGTGGAGCTGTCTGACGAGCAGCTGACCGACCTGACCGAGGCCCTGCACGGCCTGATCCGCCTGCGCCGCCCCGGCCGGCCGCTGCGCAATCCCGACGGCTGGGTCGCCGACGAGCTGCGCAGCTTCGCCGACTGAGCCTCAGCCGGCGTACTTCGCCAGATCCTCGTCCGAAATGTCCTCGTTCGAATAGACATTCTGCACGTCGTCCTCGGCGTCCAGGGCGTCGAGCAGCTTCATCAGCGTCCCGACCGCCTCGCCGGTGACCGGCACCTCCGACTGCGGCTTCCACACCAGCGCCGTCGACTTCGGGTCGCCCAGCACCTTGGACATGGCGTCCGCGACCTCGTTGAGATCCTCGAACTTCGTCCAGATGGTGTGGCCCGGCGCGTCCTCGTAGATGTCCGGCTTGACCAGGTCGCTCTCCACGTCCTGGGCGCCGGCCTCGATGGCCGCCTCCATGACCGCGTCCTCGCTGCCCGCCTCGGCCGGATAGATGATCTGGCCGACCCGGTCCCACATGAAGGCCACCGAGTTCATCTCGCCCAGCGCCCCGCCGTTCTTCGAGAAGGCGGCGCGGATGTTCGATCCGGCCCGGTTGCGGTTGTCGGTCAGGGCCTCGACGATGATCCCCACCCCGCCGGGGCCGCGGCCCTCGTAGCGGATCTCCTCCATCGTATCGACGTCGCCCGACGAGGCCTTGTTGATGGCCCGCTGGATGACGTCCTTGGGCAGGCTCTCGGCCTTGGCGTTGTTCACCGCCAGACGCAGGCGCGGGTTCATCGCCGGGTCGGGCAGGCCCGACTTGGCCGCCACGGTGATGTCGCGCGACAGCTTGGAGAACAGCTTGGACCGCTGCGCGTCGGCGCGGCCCTTGCGGTGCATGATGTTCTTGAATTTGGAATGGCCGGCCATGAGAGTCGTTCTGGGTCCGTAGAAGTTGAGGCGGGCCGTCTAGCCGATGCCGGCCCGGCTGTCACGGGACAGGAACCGCCAGCGTCGCCGGGCATTTCCCGAGCGAACCCCCGGAGCCCGCCATGACCGCCGAAGACGCCATCCAGGACGCCGACCTCTACACCGACGAGGACCTTGAGGAGGCCGACATCGTCGAATGGTACGAGGCCCGGCCGATGACCGTCTCGACCTACGCCGCCGCCGGCGCCGTCATCGGCGCCTTCGCCCTGGGCGTTCTCACCGCGGTCGGCGCCCTCGCCCTGATGGGCCGGCTGGACGACTAGGGCTTCAGGCTCTCCAGGAAGCCGCGCATCTTCTCATCCACCGGCACCGGCCGCTTGGTCTCGCGGTCGACGTAGACGTGGACGAAGTGGCCGACGGCGGCGGCCTCCTCCTCGTTGTTGCGGAACAGGCCGATCTCGTAGCGGACCGAGCTGGTCCCCACATGCGCCACGCGCACCCCCGCCTGGATCTCGTCCGGGAAGGCGGTCGGGGCGAAGTAGCGGCAGCCCGTCTCGGCCACCAGGCCGATGACCTTGCCGTGGTGGATGTCGAGCAGGCCGTTGACGACCAGCAGCCGGTTCACCGCCGTGTCGAACCAGGCGTAGTAGACCACGTTGTTGACGTGGCCGTAGACGTCGTTGTCCATCCAGCGCGTGGAGATGGCCTGGAAGCGGCGGTAGTCGCTTCGCCGGGTCCGCTCGATGGTGCCAGTCACGCGCATCCTCCCTGTGTTATATCGAGCCGAGCCTTGGGCTTGGCGGACGCGGCGTCAAGCGCCTAGCCTCGACCGCATGCAGACCGTCGCCGCCGTTCTCAGGTCCATGGGCGCCGCCCGCCCCTACGCCGACAGCCGGCCGCTGTCGGTCGAGACGGTCACCCTCGACCCGCCCGGCGAGGGCGAGGTCCGGGTCGCCATCAGGGCCGCCGGCCTGTGCCATTCGGATCTCAGCGTCATCAACGGCGACCGGCCGCGGCCCATGCCGATGGCGCTGGGCCACGAGGCGGCCGGGGTGGTCGAGGCGCTGGGGCCCGGCGTCGGCGATCTGGCCGTGGGCGACCATGTGGTGATGGTCTTCATGCCCAGCTGCGGCCACTGCGAGCCCTGCGCCGGCGGGCGGCCGGCCCTGTGCGAGCCCGGCGCGGCGGCCAACGGGCGCGGCGTCCTGCTGGGCGGCGACCGGCGCCTGCATGCGGGGGCCGAGACCCTGAACCACCACCTCGGCTGCTCGGCGTTCGCCGGCCATGCGGTGGTCTCCCGCCGCTCGCTGGTCAGGGTCCCGGCGGACCTGCCGTTCGAGCACGCCGCCCTGTTCGGCTGCGCCGTCCTCACCGGGGTCGGGGCGGTGGTCAATACGGCCGCGGTCCGCACCGGCCAGTCGGTCGTCGTCGTCGGCCTCGGCGGGGTCGGCCTGTCGGCGGTGCTGGGGGCGCTGGCCGCCGGGGCCAGCCCGGTCGTGGCCGTCGACCTGTCCGGGGACAAGCTGGCCCTCGCCCGGTCACTGGGCGCAGTCCACACCGTCAACGCCGCCGACGCCGACGCCGTGGAGCAGGTCCGCGCCCTGACCGGCGGCGGGGCCGACTTCGCCTTCGAGATGGCCGGCGCCGCCCGCGCGCTCGAGGCGGCGTGGCGGATGACCCGCCGCGGCGGGACCACGGTCA
>JAEYUE010000279.1 GCA_023433655.1 Pseudomonadota bacterium
TCAGGGTGTTGGCGGTGCCGAGGTCGATGGCGATGTCGTTGGAGATCGCGCCGAAAATGCTGTTGAACATGGGTCCGGGATACCGTTCGTTCGGGCCTTGAAGAGGGCGTTCGCTGTCTCGATCCGCCTCGGCGACGCCCCGGCCGCGCGCATCCCCATGAGCGCCGCCTCCTGATCGTTATCGCCTGACCGACCGAAGGCTCGTTTGCCCGTGTGCGGGGGCGATTACAAGCCCCATGAGGCCTGACCCGCGGCCGGGTCGGCGCTATCTGCAGCGTGACCGTTCACGATCCCGTCAGCCAAGCTTATTCGTCGGGGGCGCCGGCCGCCCGTTCACGCCGGCGGACCAGTTCGCGGACGCCCAGCATCAGCCCGAGCCAGACGGCCGCGACGCCCGCCAGGATGGCCGAGGTCCAGACCCCGTCGCCGGACACCGCCGACACCACCGCACCGCCGAAGAAGGCGACCAGCGCGGTCTTGGGCAGGACGCCGAGGGCGCAGCCGGAGAGATAGGCCGGGAACGAGGCGCGGGCGGCGCCGAAGGCCATGTTGACGACGATGAAGGGCGCCGAGGGCACGTTGCGGATCATGAAGCTGGCGTAGAAGGCGTTCTTGCCCACGAAGCCCCTGAGCCGGTTCAGGGTGCGGCCGCCGAGGCGGTCGACCAGCCGCGCCGTCGGGCCGCGTCCCAGCCAGTAGGTCACGCCGGCCGAGGCGATGGTGGCGATCCAGCTGTAGAGGAAGCCGGACCACGGCCCGAAGGCGACCACGCAGGCGGCGATGAGGATGAACTGCGGCGCGCCGATGAAGGCGGCGACGATGAACAGCAGGACCGTGGCGGCGAAGGCCCAGGGGCTGCCGGCGTAGCCCCGCAGCCAGGCTTCCAGCCGCTCCTCGGCGTCGAGGCCCAGCTGGCTCTTGCCGATCATCAGCAGGGCCACGGTGGCGCCCAGCAGCAGCGCCGCCGCCAGGGCGGTGCGCCAGCGGCGGCCTTCCATGTTGAGGATGAAGTCGAGGAGACGGCGCATCGCCGCCGATTAGCATCCCCGCCGACCGTCGGCGAGGCCGAGCCGGGCCAGCGGCCGCGCAACTGATCCGGGCGGCCGCGTCGCGCGTAGTCGCTGAAGGCTCACCGGGAGACAGACATGGCCTACGCTCTCGCCTTCGTGACGGTTCTCGTCATCTTCAGCGTGATCGACACCCTCTGGCTGGGGTCGATGGCGGACCGGATCTACCGGCCGCTGATCGGCGAGGTGCTGGCGGACCGGTTCCGGCTCGCGCCGGCGATCGCCTTCTATGCGCTGTACGCCGTCGGCCTCACCCTCTTCGCCGTCGTACCCGGGCTGAAGGCCGGCGACTGGCGGACGGCGCTGATGTGGGGCGCCCTGTTCGGCCTGTTCGCCTATGGCACCTACGACCTGACCAACTATGCGACGCTGAAGGGCTGGGGGCTGAAGATCACCCTGCTGGACATGACCTGGGGCGTCATCGTCAGCGGTGCCTCGTCGGCGGCGGCCTGCGCCCTCGCGCTGCGGCTGATGAGGATGCTCAACCTGACCCTTTAGGCGGGCGCGGGAAGAACACCGGGGTGCGGGCGGCGTAGCGGGCGAAGGCCTCGGGCCGACTGCGGCGCATGTGCTCTTCCAGCGGCGGGATGCCCGAGACCCGGGTCAGCAGCCAGTAGATGTAGACCGGGCCCACCAGGGCCAGCCAGCCCCACGGCCGGTCGCCGCCGAAGTCGATGGCGAGCAGCGGCCAGGCGCACCAGCCCAGCCATTCGAAGAAGTAGTTGGGATGCCGCGACCACGCCCACAGGCCGCGGTCCATGACCTGCTCGCGAGTGGTCTGCGGATCCGCCTTGAAGGCGGCCAGCTGGCGGTCGGCGACGCCCGCCCCGACGACGCCGGCGATCAGCAGGCCGGCGCCGAGGGCGTCCTGGAGCCCGAGCGGGCCTTCGCGGTTGTGGGCCGCCAGCAGGATGGGAAGCACCAGAACGGCCGCCGCCGCCGCCTGCAGCTGCAGAAAGGCGAACAGGCGGGACTGGAATCGGTCTCCCCAGTCCGCGCGCAGACGGGCGTAGCGGGCGTCCTCGGGGCCCGACAGCGAGCGGGCGGCGATATGCGAGCCGAGGCGGACGCCCCACAGGGCCGCGAGGCCGGCGACCAGCCACTGCCGCGCATCCGGCGCGCCGTCGACCGGATAGAGGGCGGCGCCCGCCCCTGCCGCGCAGAGGCCGAAGGACCAGAAGACATCGGCCCAGCCCCCCTGCCCCGTCTTCCGCTGGACGCCCCACGCCGCCGCCATCACCAGGCTCAGGCCGACGGCGGCGAGGCCCCACGGCGCCAGCAGGTCGATCACAGCCGGACGAAGGGCTGCAGCAGGCGGCCGATCCAGCCGTCGAGACGGATCTGGCCGTCGAGGGCGACGACGCAGAGGCAGGGTTCATCCGAGACCGTGCGCGGCCGGTGGTGCACCTCGCCGTCCGCCTCCTCGAAGTCGCCGGGCCCGAAGCGTCCTTCGTCGGTCTCATAGGCCCCGGAGATGACGCAGGTCAGTTCGACGCCCTGGTGGGTGTGCACCGGCGTGGTCCGGCCCGGACCGATGCTGAGCAGGATGACCCGGCAGTCGCCGTCACGCGGCGCCAGCACGTCGCGGACCCGCATGTCGGGCCCGATCCAGCGCCACGGGCCGAGCTCATAGCCCCGCAGGGGGGCCGGCAGTTCGGTCATGTCGTTGGCCGGCGCCGGCGGCGCCGGCGGCGCAGATTCCCCGGCCGACGACAGCCGCGCCAGGGTGCGCGCCAGAAGATCGTCGGCGACCGGGGCGGGCTCGATCGCTTCGAGCACGTCGCCGCCGACGGCCTGGAGGGTCTCGACCCATCGGGCCGTGTGCGGGCGCATCGACAGATGAGCGGCCACGACCACCGCCTCGGGCGGGCTGAGCGTTCCGGCCGCATAGGCCAGAAGACGTTCCTCGGACGGTTGGCGGCGGGCGGTCATGACGGTTCCCCGACGGGCTGATCGAGCAGGTCCCTGAGCTTGATCATCGCGTTGCGTATCCTCGACTTTACGGTTCCGAGAGGCAGCGCCAGCGACTGGGCCACCTCGGCGTGTGACAGATCCTGGAAGAAGGCCATCTGGATGACCTCGACCTGGTCCGGTTTCAGGCTGCGCAGGGCCGCGCGGATCCGGCTCTCGTCCTCGCGGCTCTGGTAAAGGTCGTCCGGCCGGTCCGGCTCGGGCGCGGCGAGCTGGATCTCCGGAACGGGCAGCGGACGGGCCTCCCGGCGCAGGGCGTCGATCCGCCGGTTGCGGGCGATGGTGAAGATCCACGTCGCCGCCCGCGCCCGCGCCGGGTCGAACAGCTCGGCCTTGCGCCAGACCGTCAGCATGGCGTCCTGGGCGAAATCATCCGCCGCCGCGGCCGTGGCCCCAGCGCGCATCAGATAGGCCTTCAGGCGCGGCGCGAAGTGATCGAACAGGGCGGCGAAGGCCTCACGATCCCGGTCGCGCGCCACCGCCTCGATCAGGCGGTCGTGATCGACGTCGCCGCTCACGACGCCGGCCCGCGCGACCGCCATGTTCCGAACCACTCCATGCATCGGACCTCATACGCGGGAAGGCGCCGCCCGGATCATACCTCATCCAGATGCGGACGTGCGCCGTAACAGCGACCGTGCCGCCCGTTCGAGGGCCAAGCGGAGTTCGCATGACCCTCATGACCGTCCAGAACGCCGGTTCGCCCGCCGCGCCGCTGCGTATCGCCGTCATCGGATCGGGGATTTCCGGTCTCTCCTGCGCCTGGCTGCTGAAACAGAAGCACGAGGTGGTGCTTTATGAACGCGCCGAGCGGCTGGGCGGTCACACCAACACCGTCATCGCGCCGGCGGCGACCGGCCCCGTCGCGGTCGACACCGGGTTCATCGTCTTCAACGAGGCGACCTATCCCAATCTGATCGCCCTGTTCGATCATCTCGGCGTCACCAGCCGGGCGACCGACATGTCGTTTTCCGTGTCGCTGGAGGACGGCGGGTTCGAATATGCGGCGCCGGCGCTGTTCGCCCAGCGCCGCAACATGCTGCGGCCGCGCTTCTGGTCGATGCTGACCGAGGTGCTGCGCTTCTACCGCGAGGCCCCCGCGGCCCTCGCGGCCCTGGACGACCCGACGCTCACGCTGGGCGAGTTCCTGAGCCGGGGCCGGTTCAGCGCCGCCTTCCGCGACGACCACCTGCTGCCGATGGCGGCGGCGATCTGGTCCTCCCCGGCCGAGGCCCTGCTCGACTATCCCGCGGCGGCCTTCCTGAAGTTCTGCGACAACCACGGCCTGCTCAAACTGGCCGGTCGACCGCTGTGGCGCAGCGTGACTGGCGGCAGCCGAACCTATGTCGATCGGATCGCGGCGGAACTTGGGGCCGGGGTACGGCTGGGCCGGGACGTGGTCGAGGTGCGTCGGATCGGCGACGGGGTCGTCGTCGGCGAACGCAACGGGCGACGCGAGCGTTTCGACCACGTCGTCATCGCCACCCACGCCGACCAGGCCCTGGCGCTGCTGGCCGAGCCGACGGAGGCCGAACACCGCATGCTTGGCGCTTTCCGCTACAGCCGCAATCTGGCGGTCCTGCACACCGATCCCGCCCTGATGCCGAAGCGGCGTCGGGCCTGGGCCAGCTGGAACTACATCGGCTCCGAGCACGGCCTGTGCGTCAGCTACTGGATGAACCGGCTGCAGGGCCTGGCCGGGCAGGATCTGTTCGTGACGCTGAACCCGCCGCAGCCGCCGCGCCCCGAGGCCCTGTTGCGAAGCGAGGTCTACGAGCATCCGGTGTTCGACGCCCCGGCGCTGCGGGCGCAGGCCTCGCTGTGGGACCTGCAGGGTCAGGGCGGGGTCTGGTTCTGCGGGGCGCACTTCGGCGCCGGCTTCCACGAGGACGGCCTGCAGTCCGGGCTGGCGGTGGCGGAGCAGCTGGGCGGAGTCCGCCGACCGTGGAACGTGGCCGATGAGAGCGGCCGCATCCGCATCGGCCACGCTTCGCGGGCCATGGAGACCGCGGCGTGACGCGGAGCTCCGCCCTCTATGCCGGTGGGGTCATGCACCAACGCCTCCGGCCCCGCCGGCACCGGCTCCGGCAGCGGGTGTTCTGGCTGCTGCTGGACCTCGCGGAGATCGACGGACTGGCGCGGCGGTTGCGGCTGTTCTCGCGCAACCGGTGGAACCTGTTCGCCTTCTTCGACCGGGATCATGGCGACGGTTCGGACCGTCCGCTGCGCGACCAGGTGGAGGCCCGCATGGCCGCCATCGGCGTCGATGTGGCCGGCGGCGCCATCCGGCTGCTGACCATGCCCAGGGTGTTCGGCTTCGTCTTCAATCCGATCAGCGTCTATTACTGCCACGCGCCTGGCGGGCGCCTCGCGGCTCTGAGCTATGAGGTGACCAGCACTTTCGGAGAGCGGCGCTTTTACGACCTGGCCGTCGCGCCCCGCGACAGCGACGGCGTCTTCCGCCAGACCTCGAGCAAGACGCTCTATGTCTCGCCCTTTCTCGACATGGAGATGCGATACCACTTCCGGGGCGGGGTCCCGGGGGACCGGATCGCCCTGGCCATCGGCTGCGACGACCCCCGCGGGCGGGTGCTCAACGCCAGCCTCTGGGGCGAACGCCGGCCCCTTGAGGACCGGAGCCTGCTTCGGGCGGCCGCGGGGTTCCCGCTGATGACGCTCGGCGTGGTGGCCGCCATCCACCGGGAGGCGCTGATCCTGTGGCTGAAGGGCGTGCCGGTGACGCTGGCGCGGCGGCCGAAGCCGCTCCGGGCGGCCTGACTCCAGAATCCATCTTGCTCCCGCAGGACGCCGCCCCCTACTGTCCCCGCAGTCGTCACTCCCGACGGGCGGAGCACGCGGTTTGAGCCTCATTCTGGCAGGGATAGCGGCAGGTCTGATCTGGGCTTCGACGCCGCCTCAGACCCCCCCGATCTTCAACCCGGGCGCGCCGGGAGAAGCATCACGCGTCATCACAGCCGACGAGGCGGTGGCCTTGAGCCGCACGAGCCATGTCGAGGCCGACGTTCGGTTCATGCAGCACATGCTGGTCCACCACGCCCAGGCCGTGGAGATGGTGGAGCTGCTGAAGACGCGAGGCGCCTCGGAGACGGTGCGACGGCTTGGCGAGCGCATCGCCCAGAGCCAGGAGGCCGAGATGGAGCTGATGCAGGAGTGGCTGCTGAGCCGCGGCCTGCCGGTCTCGGCGCCGGATGCACACGCGGGTCACCAGGGACATGGCGCCGATCCGAACACGCCGGTCATGGCCGGCATGCTGTCGCCGGCGCAGATGGCCCGGTTGGCGGCTGCGCACGGCCCCGCCTTCGACCGGCTGTTCCTTGAGGGGATGATCCGGCACCACCAGGGGGCGCTGGACATGGTCGAGACCCTGCTGGCCGCGCCCGACACGGCCGAGGATCCGATGCTGTCCGAATTCACCAGTTCCGTCACCGCCGACCAGTCGGCGGAAATCCTGCGCATGCAGTCCGTTCTGTCCGGGCTGTGACTCCATCCATCGAGGGGCGACCATGAACATCCGCAGTCTTCTGTTGAGCTCCGCCGCGGCGGCCAGCGTCCTGTTGGGGGCCGCGGCGGCGCAGGCGCAGACGGGCCAGGTCCCGCCGGTCGGCTCCGACGTCCGCTCGGCCCTGTCGCCCGGCCTGCACGACGCCGGCCAGGCGATCTCCAACCTGACGCTCGAGTATTCGGTGCAGCCGGCGCCGGGCTTCTCTGATCCCGAGGCCATCTTCGCCCCGCCGACCCGCGAGGAAGTGGCGGCGATGCGCGCCCGCGCGGCGGCGGTCGAGGCGGGCACGGCGGAGCCTGCGCCCCGCCCCCGCTACAGCCCGCTGGCCATGGCCAACAGCGACATCGCGATGTCGGACGGCAAGCTGTTCGTCGGCAATTTCAACGGCTTCAACGCCTATGACGTCAGCGGCGAAAGCGCGCCCGAACTGGTGCTGTCGGTCGTCTGTCCGGGCGGCCAGGGCGACCTGTCGGTGCACGGGAACCTGCTGTTCATGTCGGTCGAGCAGAACCGCGCCCGCCTGGACTGCGGGGTCCGGGACGCGGAAGGCGAGGTCAATGCGGAACGCTTCCGGGGCATCCGCATCTTCGACATCAGCGACCTGTCCGCGCCCCGCCAGATCGCGGCCGTGCAGACCTGCCGCGGATCGCACACCCACACCCTGGTTCCGAGCCCATCGGATCCGAACGTCCTCTACATCTACAACTCGGCCACCTCGAGCGTGCGCAAGAGCGACGAGCTGGCGATCTGCCAGGACGGAGAGCCGGGCGAGAACCCCGAGACGGCGCTGTATTCGATCGACGTCATCAAGGTCCCCTTGAACGCGCCGGAACAGGCGGCCATCGTCAACCGGCCGCGCATCTTCGCCGATCGCGAGACCGGCGAGATCGCCGGCCTGTGGAAGGGCGGACGGTTCGGCGTCGCCGGCCAGAACACGGCCCAGACCAACCACTGCCACGACATCACCGTCTATCCCGAACTGAAGCTGGCGGCCGGCGCCTGCAGCGGCAACGGCATCCTGCTGGACATCTCCGACCCCGAGAACCCGTCGCGGATTTCGGAGCTGTTCGATCCGGACATGTCCTACTGGCACTCGGCCACCTTCAACACGACCGGCGACCGGGTCCTGTTCACCGACGAGTGGGGCGGCGGCACCTCGGCGCGCTGCCGGGCCGAGGACCCGCACACCTGGGGCGCCGACCTGATCGCCACGATCGAGGACGGCAAGCTGGCCGGGCAGAGCTTCTTCAAGCTGCCGGCGGCGCAGGGTGCGACCGAAAACTGCGTGGCCCACAACGGCAACCTGGTGCCCGTGCCGGGCCGCGACCTGATGGTGCAGGCCTGGTACCAGGGCGGGGTGTCGATCGTCGACTTCACCGATCCGGCCCGGCCGATGGAGATCGCCTACTTCGACCGCGGACCGATCGACGCCGAACGGCTGAAGGTCGGCGGCCACTGGTCGGCCTACTGGCTCAACGGCCGCATCTACGCCAGCGAGATCGCGCGCGGCTTCGATGTTCTGCGGCTCAAGCCCAGCGAGCACCTGTCGGCAGCCGAAATCGCGGTGGCCGAACGGGTGATGGCCGGCACCATCAATCCCCAGACCCAGATGCGGCCGGCGTGGGAGGATCATCCGGACGTGGCCACGGCCTATCTGGACCAGCTGGCGCGTTCGCAGGGGCTGGAGGCCCCACTGGCCGAGCGTGCGCGGACCGCGGTCGAGCAGTGGCGCAACGGCCGGGCCGACCGGCGCCGGATGGCCGAGCTGTCACGGGAGATCGGCGCCGTGCCGGAGAACGCTCCGGCCGCCGACGCGGCGCGGCGCAAGGCGCTGGCGGACCTGCTCGGCCGTCTGGGCCAGCAGGGCTGAGGGAGGCCGGGATGCGCCTGACGACCCTCGCCGCCGCCCTCTTCCTCGGATGCGCCGCCCCCGCGGCGGCGCAGACGTCCCCGCCTCCCGCTGCGCCCGCCGCCCCGGCTCCGCAGGCCGCCGACGTGGCCTCGCCCGAGGCGATCGTGGCCGCCCTGTACGACGTCATCTCCGGCGACGCCGGGGTGGAGCGGGACTGGGACCGGTTCCGGTCGCTGTTCCACCCGACCGCGCGGTTGCAGCCGTCCGGCGTCAACCGCGAAGGCGTCGGGGTCGCCCGCTCGATCACCCCCGAGGAATATATCGAGCGCAGCGGCCCCCTGCTGATGCGCGACGGCTTCCACGAGCGGGAGATCGCCAGCCGGTCCGAACGGTTCGGACACATGGTTCACGTCTGGTCGACCTATGACAGCGTGCACAGCCGATCGGACGCAACGCCGTTCATGCGCGGGATCAACAGCATCCAGCTGTTCCACGACGGGACCCGCTGGTGGATTCTCAGCGTCTACTGGCTGGCCGAAACCCCTGACACGCCGATTCCGTCGCCGTACCTGCCCGTCGGCTGAGGCCGGCGGCGCCGGGAGGTGATTTGATCGGCCTTTCGCAACTGCGTAAGGAGTGGACGCCGATCCGGGAGTCGCCATGTCCAGCCTGCAGTCCGCCGCCCTCGCCCGCGTCAAGCCGTCGGCCACCCTGGCGGTGACGGCCCGCGCGCGCGAGCTGAAGCGGCAGGGACGCGACGTCATCGGGCTGGGCGCGGGCGAGCCAGACTTCGACACGCCCGACAACATCAAGGAAGCGGCCATCGCCGCCATCCGCCGCGGCGAGACCAAATACACCGACGTCGACGGCATTCCCGAACTGAAGGCGGCCGTGTCGGCCAAGTTCGCGCGCGAGAACGGCCTGACCTACGACATCAGCCAGATCCACGTCGCGCCGGGCGGGAAGACGGTGATCTACAACGCCTTCGTCGCCACCCTGTCGCCGGGCGACGAGGTGATCGTGCCGGCGCCCTACTGGGTGTCCTACCCCGACATGGTGCTGCTGGCCGGTGGCGAGCCGGTGACCGTGGTGGGGCATGAGGCGGACGGCTTCAAGCTGCGCCCCGAGGCGCTCGAGGCGGCGATCACGCCGCGGACGAAGTGGCTGATCCTCAACAGCCCGTCGAACCCGACAGGAGCGGCCTACACCGGCACCGAACTGGAGGCCCTGGCCGCGGTACTGCGTCGCCATCCGCAGGTCTGGGTGCTGACCGACGACATGTACGAGCACCTGATCTACGGCGACTTCGACTATCGCACCATCGCCCAGGTGGCCCCGGATCTGTACGACCGGACGCTGACGGTGAACGGGGTCAGCAAGGCCTACGCCATGACCGGCTGGCGCATCGGTTACGGCGGCGGGCCGAAGCCGCTGATCGACCTGATGCGCAAGGTGGCCGGCCAGACGACCACCAACCCCTCCTCGATCAGCCAGTGGGCGGCGGTCGAGGCGCTGAACGGGCCGCAGGACTTCATCGCCGAGCGGGCGAAGCATTTCGAGGCGCGCCGCGACCTGGTGGTGTCGATGCTCAACCAGGCGCCGGGGATCCGCTGCGCCTCGCCCGAGGGGGCGTTCTACGTCTATCCGTCGATCGAGGGGCTGATCGGCAAGAAGACGGGGGGCGGGGCGACGATCGACAGCGACGACACGTTCGCTGCCGAACTGCTCGACGCCGAGGGCGTGGCGGTGGTCCAGGGCTCCGCCTTCGGCCTGAGCCCCTATTTCCGCATCAGCTACGCCACCTCCGAGGACGTGCTGGAAGAGGCCTGCGAACGCATCCAGCGGTTCTGCGCCAGCCTGGTTTGATCCTGGTCAACCCCCAGCCCAAGCGACGGGATTAGGCTGAGACTTGGGACACAGCCCATCCTGCGGGATGTGTTCCGAGGAAGCTGTCCGGAACCCGCGCCATGCTCCGCCTGACCTACACCACCGCCCTCGCGGCCGTGCTCGTCCTGTCCGCAAGCCAGGCCCCGGCCCAGAGCCAGCGATCCACCGGCCCGGTCGCGACCTACTGGGTCACCGCCCGTACCAGCGCCGGTCTCCCGGTGGGCGGTGCGGACTTCGATCCGATGGCGATGATGTCCGGCGGCGGGGTTCAGAAATCCCTCCGGCTGCAGCTCCAGAGCGGACGCACGGTCGCCTCCCCGAACGCAGACCATGAACCGCCGGCCGGCCTGAACACCGGTCTCCTGCCGCTGGTCACGCCAGGGGGCCAAACGGCCGCGCCGCCTTCGGAGTTCGCTCCGCCGACCCGAGGCGAGAGCGGGCGCGTGCGGATGTTGATCTATCACGGGTGCGGCGAGGCGACGGGTCCCGGCCAGCCGCTGGTGATCGAGATTTCCAGCGACGACCCGGGCTCGGGCGCCAGCCAGATGGCCTCCATGATGGAGGCGGTGCAGCTTACGCCGGAGACGGCCCCCTCTCCGGGGGCGGGCCGAACCTATGGCGAGTGGCCGAACGACCGCTCGAGCCAGGCAATTCCGGCGAGCGGCTCCTTGGTGGGCGAGCATCTGGTCCGCGGCAACTACACACCGGACATCTCCTTCCGGCTCGGGGCGGATCAGGACTTCATGGAGCCGATCCGGCTGACCGGGGTGGCCGACGGCGGACCACTGGGCTGGAACCCGGTCGGCGGCGCCCACGGCTACTTCGCCATGACCATGGGCGGCAACGAGGCCGGGGACATGGTGGTCTGGACCTCAAGCGAAGTTCCGGTTTCATTCGGCCAAATCCCGGACATCCTGTCGCCCACTGACGTGGAGCGTCTGGTCCGCCAGGGCGTGGTCCTGCCGGCGTCGACGACCCGCTGCCCGATCCCCCGCGCCGTGCAAACGGCGGCGCCCGAGTCGATGCTGCGGGTCATCGCCTTCGGGGGCGAGGCGAACTTCAGTCACCCGCCGCGGCCCGCCAATGAGCGCGAGACATGGAACATCGAGTATGCGGTCAAGGTCCGCTACACCTCGGTCGTTTCGACGATCCTCGGCATGGACATGAGCGAATTCGCTGACGATGGCCGCCGCGAAACGCCCGACTCGCGTCAGCCGCCTCCCAACCCTGCCGACGTCCTGCGCGGCGCTCTGGGCCGCATCATCCGCCCGCGTTAGGCCGCCCGGCTGACCGCGAAGTCGGCGAGTTGCTCCAGCGCGTCGCACCAATCGCCCGGCGGCAGCGGCTTGAGGGCCTCCTGGGCCGCAGCGGCGTACTCCCAGGCGGTGTCGAGGGTCCCGCTGATGGCCCCCGTGCCGACGACCAGTTCGCGGGCGCGGCGGAAGTCGTCGTCGGTGCGCTGGCCCTGGTTGATCGTGCGCTCCCAGAAAGCGTCCTCGCGCCCGCGCGTGCGAGCCACGGCCAGCAGCAACGGCAGGGTCACCTTGCCCTCGTGGAAGTCGTCGCCGGCGTTCTTGCCGAGCGTCGAGGAGGCGCCGCCGTAATCGAGGGCGTCATCGGCCAGCTGGAAGGCGATGCCGAGGTTGAGCCCATAGGCGCGGAGCGCCTGAACCGCCGTCTCGTCGGCGCCGGCCCCGACCGCGCCGGCCTCGGCGGCGGCGGCGAACAGCTCGGCGGTCTTGGCCGAGATGATGCGCAGATAGGTGTCCTGGTCGAGGTTCAGATCGTGAGCGCGGGTCAGCTGCAGCACCTCCCCCTCGGAGATGACGCTGGAGGCGGTGGCGAGGATGCCGAGAGCCCGCATCTGGCCGGTCTCGACCATCAGCTCGAAGGCGCGGGCGAACAGGAAGTCCCCGACCAGCACGCTGGACGGCGCGCCCCAGATCAGGTGGGCAGCGGTCTTGCCGCGGCGCAGGTTGGAGCCGTCGACCACGTCGTCGTGCAGCAGGGTGGCGGTGTGGATGAACTCGACCGCCGCGGCGAGCTTGCGGGCGGCGTCGATCTCGTCCTCGGCGCCGGAGGCCCGAGCCGCCGCGATCGTCAGCAGCGGTCGCAACCGCTTGCCCCCGGCCGAGACGAGATGCTCGGCCAGAAGGGGAATCACCGGCACCTGCGACTGCATGCGCTCGACGATCAGGGCGTCGACGGCGGCCATGTCGCGCTTCGCCAGCCGCACCAGCGGTTCGACGTCGCCCTTGGGGCGGGACTGGGCGACGGGAACTGCGTCCAAGGGAGAACTCATGGGCACGGCGCGACGGGAGGACACGCCAGAAAATCCGGCCGCCGCTTGCAGGGCGGCGATGCGGCGCACAATGGTGATCGGGCCATGAAGGGTCAAGCCGCGTGACCGCCGCACCGTTCCCCCCCGACGCAGCCGCCGTCGTCGAGAACGCCTTGCTGGGCGGGCGCGTCCGCCTGCGCCAGCCGGCGAGGGGCTATCGCGCCGGGATGGACGCCGCCCTGCTCGCAGCGGCGGTCGAAGCGAGGCCGGGCCAGCGTGTAATCGAGGCCGGCAGCGGCGCCGGTGCGGTGTTGATGCAGATCGCGGCGCGCTGGCCGGGCGTACGCCTGACCGGGCTCGAGCGGGATCCGGCGATGGCGGCGCTGGCGCGGGAGAACGCCGTCCTGAACGATGCCGACGCCGAGATCGTCGAGGGCGATGTGGCCGCGGGATTCCGGGCGTTGGGACTGCCGCCTTTCGATCACGCCGTCTCCAACCCGCCCTTCTTCGACGATCCCGGCGCCCTGCGGCCTCCCGCCCCCGGCAAGCGCGGCGCCTGGCTGGCCGACGATGGTCTGGCGGCCTGGACGCAGTTCCTGCTGAAGGCCGTCGGAGAGGGCGGGACGATCACCATGATCCATCGCGCGGATCGCCTGGCGGACCTTCTGGACCTGTTGGGGAGCACGGCCGGCTCGTTCGCGGTGCGGCCGGTGCACGCCTTCGCCGACGAACCGGCCAAGCGCGTGCTGGTGCGCGCGGTGAAGACCGGCAAGGCGCCGTTGCGCCTCTTGCCAGCCCTGGTGCTTCACGACCGGAGCGGCGGAAAACATACCCCCGGGGCGGAAGCCGTCCTGCGTGGCGGGGCGGCGCTGGAGTGGTGAATCGGCGCGAAGATCAGTGAATGCCGCGCCGACGGCGGGCGACGAGATCATCCACCGACGCCTTGGCGCTGTCGGACCAGCCGTCCGTCTCGTCCTGCTCCCGTCGCCGGTCGGCCTCAAGCGCGCTGGCGAGCGCGGGGCTGTGCATCCAGGACAGAAAGGTCAGCCGCAGGCTCCCGCCGAGCGCCAGGACGATGATCGCCGAGACCAGGAGCGGCGGCCCGTACACGACCAGCCGCTGGACAAGTTCCGGCTGGGTGAAGAACCATTCGCTGAAATGTTCGATCGACATCCAGCCATTTTCTCCCGCCGGCCGTGAACGCCGGCTTACCGGTGAAGCGAACCGGGTCCGCCTTCTCCCCGCCGTCGAGACGCGCTAGGACCGCGCCATGTCGCTGCGCCCCCTGTTCGTCACCCAGGTTTACGAGGCCACGCTCGCCGCCGCGCCGGGCTTTGCGGCCTTCAACGCGGCGCTGGCCGATGCGTGCCGGATGCTGGCGGCGGAGGATCAGGCGGGCCGGGCCTGGTGCCGCACGCACGGCTATCGCGGCTACACCTCCTACGGCTCGCTCACCGACCTGCCGCAGCGCCTGCCCGAGTTCGCGGAGTTGAAGCGGCTCCTCGACAGGCACGCGCAAGCCTATGCCAAGGCTTTGCATTTCGATCTGGCGAGGCGGCCGAAGCTGGACAATCTGTGGGTCAACATCCTGAAGCCGGGCGGCGGCCACACCGGCCACATCCATCCGCACGCCTTCCTGAGCGGAACCGTCTATGTGGAGGTGCCCGACGGAGCGTCGGCCCTGAAGCTGGAAGATCCGAGGCTTCCGATGATGATGGCGCGTCCGGGCGTCAGCCCCGGGGCGCCCGAGGCCGACCAGCCGTTCGTCTATCTGGCGCCGCGACCCGGCACGGTGCTGATGTGGGAAAGCTGGCTCCGCCACGAAGTGCCCGCCAATTCCGCGCGGAGCGAACGCATCTCGATCAGCTTCAACTACGCCTGACGGCGGCGTTAACGGTGCCGGTTAAGCCTGCGCGAACACTGATGGACGATGATGCGCCTAGGCCGATCACCGGTCTCCTAGCGACTGCGCCGACATGTTCCTGCCCCGCGCCACCGGCATGATTCTGCTGCTCTACAGCGGCTTCCACATGACTCTGGGCCTGTGGGTGCCGCAGTTTCCGTGGCTGCTGACCGGCGTCCTCCTGATTGTCGGGGCCATCGCCCTGCTCGCCTGCCGTCCATGGTCCCGCGTGGTGGTCTATGCGGCCGCCCTGGCCGCGGCGGCGATCGGACTGATCGGCCAGGTGGACGCAGCCGGAGCGGCCAAGGCGGACGTCGAGCTTGCGGTGGTCATCTGGAGCCTGTGGACCTCGCTCTGGCTCGCCGTGGCCTACGTCGGCGCCCGCTATCTCCCGGGCGAAGCCGATCTCACGGACGACTTCCAGGCCTAGCGCTCGGCCCGTTCCAGCAGCTCGATGATCTCGGCGGCCTTGCGGCGCTGCTGCTCGACGTCGCCCGAGACGATGGCGTCCTCGATGCAATGGTTGAGGTGGCCCCTGAGCATCTCGCCTTCGAACCGCCCGAGGGCCGCGCGAATGGCGCGAACCTGGGTGAGCACGTCGATGCAGTAGCGGCCTTCCTCGACCATGCGCGCCACCCCCCTCACCTGCCCTTCGATACGGTTCAGGCGATTCAACAGCTTCGGCTTGTCGTGATGCTCCATAACGGGCTCCTTGCTTTGCGGATTTATACCCTGCCGGGGTAATTTGCACAATACCCGATAGGGGTATATAGGCGACGTGGAAACGGAGTCCCGAGATGTCCAACGCGCACGCCTGCTGTTCCGGCCACGCCCCCTCCCCAAGCGGCGAAAGCTTCATCGATCCGGTCTGTGGCATGACCGTCGATCCGACCACGACGGCTCATCACGCCTCACACGACGGCCGCGACTTCCACTTCTGTTCGGCGGGCTGCCGGACGAAATTCGTCAGCGACCCGGACCGCTACCTGAACCCGACGGCGCAGGTCCCCGCGCCGGTCGCGCCGGGCACGATCTACACCTGCCCGATGCACCCCGAGGTGCGTCAGATCGGGCCCGGGGCCTGTCCGAAGTGCGGCATGGCCCTGGAGCCCGAAGACGTCTCCGCCGACACCGGGCCGAACCCTGAGATCGCGGACTTCACACGCCGCCTGTGGATCGCGGCCCTGCTGACCCTGCCCGTGTTCGCCCTCGAGATGGGCCCGCATCTTCTGGGCCTGGACCTGCCCATTCCGCACGGATGGAACGGCTGGCTCCAGCTGGCCTTCGCCACGCCGGTGGTGCTGTGGGCCGGCTGGCCCTTCATGGAACGCGGCTGGGCCTCGGTGCGGACGTGGAATCTTAACATGTTCACCCTGATCGCGCTGGGCACGCTGGTCGCCTGGGCCTTCAGCACCGTGGCCGTCATCGCGCCCGGCCTGATCCCGGCCGACTTCCGGGGCGAGCACGGCGAGCCGCCGCTGTATTTCGAGGCGGCGGCGGTGATCGTCACCCTCGTGCTGGTGGGCCAGGTTCTGGAATTGCGGGCTCGCGAGCGCACCTCGGGAGCCATCCGGGCCCTGCTGGACCTCGCCCCGAAGCACGCCCTGCGGGTGCGCGACGACGGAACCGACGAAGAAATCCCCGTAGAGCACATCGCCGTCGGCGACCGTCTGCGTGTGCGGCCGGGCGAGAAGATTCCGGTGGACGGCGTGCTGGTCGAGGGTCGGGCCGCCGTGGACGAATCCCTGGTCACCGGCGAGTCCCTGCCCGTGACCAAGACCGTCGGCGACGCCGTCGTGGCCGGCAGCCTGAACACGACCGGCGCCTTCATCATGGAAACCGAAAGGGCGAGCGCCGACACGCTGTTGGCGCAGATCGTCCAGTTGGTCGCCAAGGCGCAACGCAGCCGCGCGCCCATCCAGCGCCTCGCCGACCGGGTCGCCGCCTGGTTCGTCCCGGCGGTGGTGCTGGTCGCCGTCGCGGCCTTCGCGGTCTGGAGCCTGTTCGGCCCCGAGCCGCGTCTGGCCTACGGCCTGGTGGCGGCGGTCAGCGTGCTGATCATCGCCTGTCCCTGTGCGCTCGGTCTGGCGACGCCGATCTCGATCATGGTGGGCGTCGGACGCGGGGCCCAGGCGGGGGTTCTGATCCGGGACGCCGAGGCGCTGGAGCGGTTCGGCAAGGTCGACACCATAGTGGTCGACAAGACCGGCACCCTGACCGAGGGGCGCCCCGCCCTGACCGCCACGCAGCCCTTCAACGGCTTCGGCGAAGACGAACTGCTTCGCCTGGCCGCTGGGCTGGAGCGGTCCAGCGAACATCCGCTCGGGCGGGCTCTGGTGCGGGCGGCCGAGGAACGCGGCCTGCCGCTGGGCTCTGCTGAACAGTTCGACAGCCCGGTCGGGCGCGGCGTCGAGGGCCGGGTCGAGGACCGGTCGGTGCGGATCGGCTCCGCCGCCTATCTCGGCGACAGCGGGGTCGACGCCGCGCCACTCGCGGGCGCCGCTGACGCCCTGCGCCGCGAGGGCGCGACCGTCGTCTTCATGTCGGTGGACGGCGCGCTCGCCGGCGCCTTCGCCATCGCCGACCCGATCAAGCCCACCACGCGCACCGCGATCGACGCCCTGCACGTCGAGGGCGTACGCCTGGTCATGCTGACCGGCGACAACGAGGTCACCGCCCGCGCCGTGGCCGCGAAGCTCGGCATCGACGCGGTCGAGGCCGAAGTCTCGCCGGCCGACAAGGCCGCGGTCGTGGAGCGGCTGCGCGCCGAAGGCCGGGTCGTGGCCATGGCCGGCGACGGCGTCAACGACGCCCCGGCCCTGGCGGCCGCCGACGTCGGCGTGGCCATGGGCGCGGGCGCCGACGTCGCCATCGAAAGCGCCGGCGTCACCCTGCTGTCCGGCGACCTGACCGGACTCCTGCGGGCGCGCAGGCTGTCGAAGGCGACGGTGCGCAACATCCGCCAGAACCTTGTTTTCGCCTTTGGCTACAATGCGCTGGGCGTGCCGCTGGCGGCGGGGGTGCTGTATCCGGTGTTCGGCCTGCTGCTGTCGCCGATGATCGCGGCGCTGGCCATGTCGCTGTCGTCGGTCAGCGTCGTCGCCAATGCGCTGAGACTGCAGCGCGTCCGCCTTCAAACCGCCGCGTCGGGGAGCTAGTCATTTGCCCTTCGGCGCGGCGGTCGCTACACCCCGCGCCAACCTCCCCACACTCCCGAACGACAGGGCGCGACGCAGCATGGCGCAGCAGTACATCTTCCAGATGCAGGGTCTGACCAAGACCTTCCCCGGCGGCAAGAAGATCTTCGAGAACATCTGGCTGAGCTTCTACAACGACGCCAAGATCGGCGTCGTCGGCGTCAACGGCTCGGGCAAGTCGACCCTGCTGAAGATCATGGCCGGACTGGACACCGAGTTCCAGGGTGAGGCCCGGGCGGCGGACGGCGTCAAGCGCGGCTATCTGGAGCAGGAGCCCCAGCTCGATCCGAACCTGAACGTGCGCGAGAACGTCGAGGCCTGGTGCGAGGAAAAGCAGTGGGTCGTCCGCTTCAACGCCATCGCCGCCGAAATGGCCGAGAACTACTCCGACGAGCTGATGGAGGAGATGACCGCCCTCCAGGAGAAGATCGACGCCGGCGACGTCTGGGACATCGACAGCCGCATCGAAATGGCCATGGACGCCCTGCGCTGCCCGCCGGACGACTGGTCGGTGACCAA
>JAEYUE010000004.1 GCA_023433655.1 Pseudomonadota bacterium
CGAAGGCGAAGCCCTCGATGCCCAGCGCCTGCTGCACCTCGATGGCCATGGCCGGGTAGGGGCGCTGCATGTTGGAGGCGGCGCAGATCACCGCCCCGATCTCCGAGGCCGGCTTGCCCCAGCGGGCGATCGCGTCGCGGGCCGCCCTGATCGCCATCTCGGCCAGGATCGACAACTCGTCGTTGCCGCGCTCCGGAAGGTGCGGGACCATTCGGGCGGGGTCGAGGATCCCGGTCTTGTCGAGCACGAAGCGTCGCTTGATGCCGGACGCCTTCTCGATGAACTCCGCCGAGGAATGGGTCAGGGCTTCCAGCTCGCCGCGCTCGATCTCGCCGGCATGGTCGGCGTTGTAGCGGTCGGCGAAGGCGTTGTAGGCCGCGACCAGCTCCTCGTTGGAGATCGACTGTTCCGGCGTGAACAGGCCGGTGGCGGCGATGACGGCTTTGGTCATTGAGTGGCGGCCCCTGTCGCTCGCGGCGCGACCGCTCGCTGCTTGAGGGCCGGCTCAGTTCTGTTTCTGGACTGACTAGATAGGCTTCTCGCGGGGCGGCGTCGAGGCGGCGTCGTGGCGCGCCAGCAGCCGCCGCGCGGCCTCGAGGTGCAGACGCTCGACCATGCGGTAGCCGACCCGGATCGCGCCCTTGCCTTCGGCGTCCGCGGCGGCGAAGGCGGCGACCACCTCGCGGGCGCGGGCGACCTCCTCGTCCGAGGGCGAGAAGGCGGCGTTGGCGGCGGCGATCTGGGCGGGATGGATCAGGCTCTTGCCGTCGAAGCCGAAGGCGCGGCCCTGCCGGCACTCTGACTCGAGCCGGTCGACGTCGTGGGTGGCGTTGACCACCCCGTCGATGGCCAGCAGGCCGTGCCCGCGCGCGGCCGCGACGACCGCGGCCAGCCACGGCTTCAGCGGCTCGCGATCTGCGTCGAGCACCAGGTTCATGCGCTCGCCGAGGTCGTTGATGCCCAGCATGAGCGCGGCCAGCGGCGCGCCCGCGCCGGCGATCTGGTCCAGCCGCAGCAGGGCCAGCGGCGTCTCGACCATCAGCCACAGGGCGACGCCGACGGGCAGGCGGGCCGCGACCTCGCGGGCGGCCTCGGCGCTCTCGACCTTGGGCGCGACCACGAAATCGGGCGCCAGACCGGCGAGGGCCGCCAGGTCGTCCGCGCCCCACGGCGTGTCGAGGCCGTTGATGCGCACCCCTACCTTCGAGCGGAACCCGCCGGCCCTCACCGCCTCCGCCATGGCCCGGCGGGCCTCGGTCTTGGCGTCGGGCGCGACGGCGTCCTCGAGGTCGAGGATAACGGCGTCGCAGTCGAGGCTGCGGGCCTTGTCGATGGCCCGCGCATTGCTGGCCGGCAGGTAGAGGACGGAGCGGAACAGGTCCATCACACCCGGCCCGTCACCGGCACCAGGGCGCCGGTGATGGCGCGGCTGTCCGGCGAGGCGAGGAACAGCATGACCCGGGCGAGGTCGGTCGGCCGGACCCACTTCGACGGATCGGCGTCGGGCATGTCCTTGCGGTTCTGCTCGGTGTCGAGGATCGACGGCAGCACGGCGTTGACGGTGACGGAGGTCGCCTTCAACTCCTCCGCCAGGCTCTCGGTCAGCCGGTGCACGCCGGCCTTGGAGGCGGCGTAGGCGCCCATGCCGGCGGCGCTCTTCAGGGCCGCATTGGCGCCGACGTTGACGATGCGGCCATCGTCCGACCGCTTCAGCCAGGGCAGGGCGGCGCGGCTGGCGTTGAGCGCGGTCTTGACGTTCAGGGCGAACATCCGGTCCCAGGCCGGCTCGGGATCGTCCACCGTCTGCCAGACGAAGCCGCCAGCGATGTTGAGCAGGGCGTCGATCCTGCCGAAGCGGTCCGCCACCGCCTGCATCGCCGCCCCGGCCGCAGCCGGATCGGTCAGGTCGACGCCGCCGACTTCCAGCGCCCCCGCCGGCACGGCCAAGCCCGAGGCGTGGTCGATGACCGCGACGTTGAGGCCGTCGGCGCAGGCCGCTTCGACGACGGCGCGGCCGAGCGCGCCATGGCCGCCGGTGACGGCGAGGGTTCGGGTCATGCGGAGAACTCCTGAGGGTCGGGCGAAGGCCAGAGGCGGGCCGCCCCGCGCACGCCGGACGAGTCGCCCCAGCGGGCCGGGAGGATGACGCCGTTCCAGGCGTCGGTGAAGGCGTGGCGCTGCACGACCGGGGACAGGGCATCGTAGATCTCGCCGACGTTGGACAACCCGCCGCCGAGGACGAAGATGTCGGGGTCGATCAGGTTGACCACCATGGCGATGGCCCGGCCCAGGCGGTCGATGTACAGATCGAGCGTCCGGCGCGCCTCGATCTGCCCCTCTCGCGCAGCGGCGACAATGGCTTCGGCGGAGAGAGCCCGCCCGGTCCGTTCAAGGTGGTCGCGTTGCAGGCCCGTGCCCGACACCCAGGTCTCAAGACAGCCACTCAGGCCGCACCAGCAGGCCGGACCCGGCGCCTCGTTCGCGGAGGGCCAGGGCAGGGAGGTGTGGCCCCATTCTCCGGCCACGCCGCCGGCGCCCTCGACCAGGCGGCCGTCGACGGCGACGCCGCCGCCGCAGCCGGTGCCGATGATGACGGCGAAGACCACCGACTTGCCGGCGCCGGCGCCGTCCACGGCCTCGGACAGGGCCAGGCAGTTGGCGTCGTTGGCCAGCCGCACCGGCCGGTCCAGCGCACGCTCCAGATCCTGCGGAAAGGCCCGGCCATTCAGCCAGGTCGAGTTGGCGTTGCGCATCAGGCCGGTGGTCGGAGAGACCGACCCGGGCGCGGCCACGCCGACGGGGCCCGCGGCGCCGGTCTCGGACTCCACGGCGGCGACCAGCCGTCCGACGGCGGCGATGGCCGCGTCATAGCCGCCGGGATTGGTCTCGCGCCGGCGCGCAAGGAAGGCCCCGTCGTCGCCGATCACCGCGGCCTCGATCTTGGTGCCGCCGAAGTCCACCCCGATGCGCATGGGCGAGGCTTAGCAGATGATCAGCTGGCGAACACCCGGCCGACCAGCCGCTCCAGCGCCTCGGCGTCGACGGCGTCGAAGGCGCCGACGGAGGTGGCGTCGACGTCGAGCACGGCGATCAGCGCCCCGCTCCGGTCGACCACCGGCACGACGATCTCGCTGGCGGAGCGGCTGTCGCAGGCGATGTGGCCGGGGAAGGCGTGGACGTCCTCGACCACCTGGGTGGCCCGCTGGCGCGCCGCCGCCCCGCACACCCCGCGGCCGAAGGGGATGCGCAGGCAGCCCAGGGTGCCCTGGTAGGGCCCCACCACCAGCTCCTCGGTCCGGTCCGGGTCGACGACGTAGAAACCGGTCCAGAAGAAGTCCGGAAAGGCGTCCGCCAGCATCGAGGCGACGGTCGCCATGCGCGCCGTCAGGTTGGGCTCGCCCTCGAGCACGGCGAGGATCTCCTCCTCCAGCTCGGCGTACCGGGCGGCCTTGTCGGCGGGGCGGTCGTCGCGGGCGACGTAGGACATCAGGCGGGGCTCCAGACTGTGCTCGCCATATAGGGGGCCGCCGTCGGCGAGGGGAGGGGCGATTTTTTCGCCTGTGAGGGGAATCGCAAGCCGCTGATTCCCGTGGACAACTTGCGTTGCGTCACAAAATGGCCGTGCTGCGGCAACGCTTTGTCGGCAAACGGCGTTAACCTTGACAGACAGTTAACTGGACCGGACTGTCCCGGTCGCGCAAAGCTTAACGGGCGAGACGGGGAACGCCCGCTCCAGTGGTGCGAGGGGTACATGGGCGACGGCGAGGGGAACAAGTCCGACCGCGGCCGGTTCGACCGGTCGCGCGGCCCCGTCGCCATCGCGGCCATCGCCGGCGTCCTGGCCCTGGCGGCGTTCGGCATGACCTCGTGCGGCGACCGTTCGAGCGGCATCCGCTTCTGGCAGCGCACCGACGCAGCCTCCAACGCCTGCCCGCGCCCGGCCTCGCTGACCGGGTCCGAATTCAACGCCCAGGAGACCGGGCTGCGGGCCCTGCGCCGGGCCGCCTTCCGCGGCGACTTCTTCGCCCAGCTGGAGCTGGGGTCGCGCTACGCCGCCATCCGGGCCACCGACAAGAACATCGAGGACCCGATCGAGAGCGCCACCTGGTACGCCATGGCGCTGGCCAATGACGAGGGTTACGCCCCGATCAACCGGGTCGAGCGGGGCGGTTTCGGCGGCTGGCGGCCGCTGTCCAAATACGACGACTGCCGCGCCTTCGAGCGCCACATGGCCTACCAGCGGCTGGACCGCCAGCTCGGGCAGATGACGCGCGAGGAGCAGGAGGCGGTTCGCGATCGCGTCGTCTACGTCCTGTCGACCCAGGACGCCGAGGGCTTCCGCACCCTGGCCCGGCTGCACGACGGTCTGTACGGCCCCTTCGGCGAACCCGAGGACAACCGGGAGGCGCGCGAGGCCTGGGGCCGCGGCGGAAGCCCCGATCGCCGCGACCAGCGCCGGCGCGGCTATCCGTCGGCCACCAGCCTGTTTCCGCGCAACGACGTCGACGCCTACCTGTACAATTACCTCGCCGTGCAGACCGGCGACGTCGGCGCCTATGTGCTGATGAAGGACTTCGAGCGCTCGGCGCCGCGTCGCGACCAGTACAGCCGCTTCGTCGAGGCCAAGGCCCGCCAGTGGACGCCGCCGTTCGAATTCTATCCGAACGAGGCCCCCGCCTCGGGCGTGCCCTTCTCGGACGAGAGCCGGCCGCGCGGGGATGCGTATGACTACGCCCTGTCGCGGATGGGGACCGAGCTGCCGTTCGTGCACGTGGGCCGCGCCCTGCGCTATCTCGGCATCACCGAAACCGTGGCGTCGCGCCCCGAGGATCTGTCGAAGCGGCAAATCGAGACGCTCGAGGCCATGCTGGGCCATCCGATGGAAAGCCGGCTGTCCTATCTGGAGCGCGTCCGCGCCATCCAGCTGGCGGCGGTCAACGGCTCCTCCGAAGCGCAGCTGGTGCTGGCCGTCATGTACGCCGAGGGCATCGGCCTCCCGGCCGACTACGCCCGGGCCTTCAAGTGGTTCGACGAGGCCGCCCGCCAGGGCAGCCCTGAGGCCAAGTTCGCCATGTCGAGCTATTTCGCGCTCGGCGTTTCGGGGGTCGCTGACCAGGACAAGGCCCAGGCCGTGGCCCTGCGCATCGACTCGGCGCTGGCCGGCTTCGGCCCGTCGGCCGCCCGCCTGCAGGCCGTGCTGGCCCAGGTCTCCCGTTCCCAGCAGCGCCGTTAAGGAGGGCGTGGACCCATGTCGACCCGTTTCCCCTTCGGCCGCATCCGCAGCCTCTCCGCCGGCGTGGGGTTCATGGCCGTCGCCGCCCTCGGCCTGACCCTGGCCGCCGGATCGGGCGCTCACGCCCAGGTCGCGGCCAAGGTCGAGAGCCAGACCCGCCCGAACTTCGGCCTCCTGCTCGACCCGCCCACGCGCAGCTACCGCAGCCGCGGATCGCATCACCGGCGCTACGACTACCGCCGGCACCGTCCGGACTGGAGGCCTGGCTATCCCGACTATCGGCCCGGCGGCGAGGAGATCGTGCTGGTCGATTGCGGCGGCAACCCCGGCAGCGGCGCGGTCGAGGACGCGGTGCGGCGCGTCCGCCCGGGCGGCACCCTGGTCATCCGGGCCCGCGCCGGCGCCTGCGTCGGCTGGCTGAACATCGACAAGCCGCTGACCATCATCGGCGAAGGCGGCTTCGATCCGCGCGACTGGGCCCGTACAGGAAACCCGATGCTGGTGGCCCCGGACGGCCTGCCGTGCATGACGGTGGCGCAGGGCGTGCGAGTCGAGATCCGCGACATGGTCTTCGCCTCGCCGCGTGCCGGCGAGGCGGCCTGCATCGTCGGCTATGGCGCCGAGATCGTCATGAACCGCGTCGGCTTCCGCCACGCTGGCGCCGAGGCGGCCATCTACGCCGACGGCGGCCTGCTGGACGTGCGCAACACCATCGTCGAGGCGGCGACCATCGCCCCGGCCATCGTCGCGGACGGCGCGGTGCTGAACGCCTGGGAGATGGTGGTGGCGGGCGCCCAGTCGGGCGTCGAATTGATCCCCGGCCCCGGCCAGACCTCGCGCATCGCCTCGACCACCCTCAAGGGCACCAACGCCCCCAACGCCTTCGGCCCGCGCTCGATCGGCGTCATCGTCCGTTCGGGCCGCGATTACGGCCGTGTCGAGATCGAGAACACCGCCATCGTCGGCTACGTCGAGGGCGTGGCTATCGAGGGCGCCTCGGTCGACATCCGCAACAGCCGCGTCGGCCGCTCGGACAAGGGCGTGGTGCTCTACAACGGCGAACTGCGCCTGACCGATAGCCGCATCCGCGCCACGACGGTCGGGGTCGCCGCCGCCTCGGGCAGCGCCGTGATCGTCAACAACGTCTTCTCGGGCGTGCGCGAGGTCATCTACGCCGAGGACCGCGCCAATGTTCAGGCGCGCGGCAACCGCGTCTATTCGCAGTACGTCTGCCGACCGCAGTTCCGCGACCGCTACCGTGGCCGCTACGAACCCTACTGGCGTCCGGGTGAAGGCTGGGAATGCGCCTTCGGCTCCTATCCGCGCGACTGGTGGGAGGCCGAGGACGGCCTGCTGGGCATCGAATACTACGACGACGGCTATTCGCTGGACGGCTACGACCGCTACCGCAATGGCGAGGGCTGGTACGACCGCGACGGCCGCTACGTCTACGACGAGCGCTACCGCGGCGACGACCGCTGGAGCCGGGGCGGAGGCTGGGGCTGGTAGGCGGCGGAGCGGCCGGTCAGCCGAAGCTGTTCAGGCACCGACGCGCCAGGCTGACGGCGCGGGTCGCGCGGCCGGTCGGAAAGCCGATGCCCTGCTGGCCCTTCACGGCCACGCCAACCTGCTCGGATGCGGCCATGCGGTTCACCGCGGCCAGGTCGGCGTCGAGGCTGAGCTCGACGTAGATCTGGCTGGCGTCGATGTATTCGAATCCGATGTGTCCCGAGACTTCGTGCACCTCGGTCTGGTTCACCACGTACTGGAACTGCGCCGGTTCCAGCCGACCCCAGTCGATGTCGTCCGGGTCCGGGACCGACTGCAACTGAGGAAACCGGAACGAGACGGTCACCTCATCCTCGCCCGGTTCGAACCGGTAGACGGCCTGGGCGGGGTTGGCGCCGGCGGTCATATCCTTGAACACGATGCAGGCCTGACCGTACCAGACGTCGTCGCTGTCCAGTTTCTTGACCTGCCAGCCATCGGCGTCGCCGTAATGGGTCAGGCCGGGGATGCCGTCGAACCGTGTCTGGGACTGCGCCGGGGCGGCGACGGCGAGGGCCGCCAGGACGGTGCAAGCGATGGCGCCTTTCCACCTGTGGTTCATTGAAGGCTCTCCCTCCCGAAAACTGAACCCCATAGGTAGACGGCTTGCCCGGTGAGGAAAACTGACGATTTCCACCGCCCGCGGTAGGCCCGGCAGGACTCGAACCTGCAACCAGACCGTTATGAGCGGTCGGCTCTAACCATTGAGCTACGGGCCCGCCGTGGCGGTCCCGCGTGGCCTAGCAGGCGGGGCGGCGGCTTGCCAAGCGCAGCCCGTCGCCGGATGAATGGAACCTGCCAGCGGGGGGCGGGCGTTCATTCAGGCGCGAACGGCCAAGGTGCCGCCACGGTCCGCATCGACAGTGAACGGGCCGACCCGCATCAGGAGACGACCTCATGACCCGATCCCCCGTCGCCAAGGCCCGCGTCGCCGCCGCGCCGGCCCTGTCCAACCGCCTGCTGCTGATCAGCGGCGGGGCCCTCGCCGCGGCCGCCCTGGTCTTCGCCGCGCCCCCGGTCTTCGCCCAGAGCCAGCCCGGCGGCGGCGCGCCGTTGACCATCCAGGCCGTGACCGAGCGCCCGTCGCTGAACCTGTCGGCCTACGGCGAGGTCAAGGCCGCGCCGGACATGGCCACGATCAGCTTCGGCGTTGTCACCGAGGCCGCGACCGCCGCCGAGGCGATGCAGCAGAACGCCGCGCGCATGAACCAGGTCATGGCCGCCCTGCGCCGCGCCGGGATCGAGGCGCGCGACGTCCAGACCTCGGGTCTGAACCTGTCGGCCCAGTACGACTACATCCAGAACGAGCCGCCCCGGCTGCGCGGCTACCAGGCCAACAACCGGGTGACGGTGATCATCAATGATCTGACCGCCGTCGGCACGACGGCCGACGCCGTGGTCGCCGCCGGGGTCAACCAGATCGACGGCATCAGCTTCGGCCTCAAGGATCCGACGGCGGCCGAGAACCGGGCCCGCCAGCTGGCGGTGCGCAACCTGCAGGCCAAGGCGGCGCTGTATTCGCAGGCGCTGGGCGTGGAACTGGGCGGCATCCGCTCCCTGACCGAGGGCGGCGGCTATGCGCCCCAGCCGCCGCGGCCGATGTACGCCCGCGCCGAAATGGCCATGGACGCGGCCAGCACCCCCGTCGCCGCCGGCGAACTGACGGTGCGGATCGATATCACCGGGGTCTACGACCTGAACCGTTAGACCCAGGAAGAAAGGCCCGCTGGCGACGGCGGGCCTTTTTCAAATCATGCGACGCGGCGTCAGGCCGCCTTCTTGATCTCGTTGCGGTCGTCCAGCAGCACCACGGTCGGCGACCACTGGCGGGCCTCTTCCTGCGGCAGCTGGCCGTAGGTGACCACGATGACCTTGTCATTCTTCTGCACCAGACGGGCCGCAGCCCCGTTGACGCCGATCACGCGCGAGCCGCGCGGCGCCTCGATGGCGTAGGTGGTGAATCGCGCGCCGTTGGTGATGTTCAGCACATCGACCTGCTCGTGCGGGAAGATGCCGGCGGCGTCCAGGAGGTCGGCGTCGATGGCGATCGAGCCTTCGTAATCAAGATCGGCCTGGGTCACCGTCGCGCGGTGCAGCTTGGCCTTCATCAGGGTGACCAGCATGGGGAGTGCGGTCCCTTGGTGACGCGGGGCGATCGGCCCCCGCTCGCAGGCTGCTGATATAGGGGTCGACGGCTGGGTCAGCAATCATTTCTGTTGCGGCGCACCATCGACGGGCGCGACACATTCCCCCGTTACGTGACGTTCATTTGACGGCAAACCCCGCCGCCCTATGGTCGAGCCTGGCCAAACCCGGCCCGCGCGGAACCCGACCCTCCCGATGAAGCAGTTCTTCCTGACGATGCTCGGCGTCTTCGCCGGCCTGTTCCTGTTCTTGGTGGTGGTGCCCTTCGTCCTGATCACGGTGGCGGTCAGCTCGGCGTCCTCGAAGGAGCCGACGCCGTCGAACACGGTGCTGGAGCTGGACCTGCGCGAGGGGGTCAGCGATCAGGCCCCGACCAATCCGTTCGCCATGTTCGGCGGGGGCGGGCTGTCGACGATGCAGATCGTCGACACCTTGGCCCAGGCCGAGGACGACCGGCGGGTGAAGGCGCTGCTGATCCGCCTGCCCGAGTCGGGGATCACCCCGGCCGCGGCCGACGAGATCCGCCAGGCCGTGCGCCGCTTCCGCCGTTCGGGCAAGGTGGTCATTGCCCATGCGCAGGGCTTCCAGCCCGTCGGGGCGGCGGTGTCCAGCTACATGCTCGGGGCCTCGGCCTCCGAACTGTGGATGCAGAATACGTCCAGCTTCCAGCTGGCCGGCTTCTCGACGGAATCGATCTTCCTCGGCCGCGCCCTCGAGAAGTACGGGGTCAACGCCCAGTTCGAGCAGCGCTACGAGTACAAGAACGCGGTCAACGAATTCACCGAGAGCGACTACACGCCGGCCCACCGCGAGGCGATGGCGGCGTGGATGAACTCGATCTACACCTCGGCCCTCTCCAATGCGGCCCAGGACCGCAAGATCACGCCGCAGGCTCTGCGCGCCGCCATCGAAGCGGGGCCCTATTCCGCGGCCCAGGCCCTGCAGCGCCGATTGATCGACAAGATCGGCCAGGTCGAGGAGGCCGAGGCCGAGGCCAGGCGCCGCGCCGGCCGCGGCGCCGAGATCATGGAGTTCTCCGACTACGCTTCCGCGCGTGGGGAGCGCCACGGTTCGGGCCGCAACGCCATCGCCATTGTCGGCGGCGAAGGAGCCATCATGACCGGCACGGGCGGCAACGCCGACCCGTTCGGCGGCGGCGCCTCGATCATGTCCGACGATCTGGCCGAAGCCATCTACGACGCCGTCGAGGACGACGCGGTGAAGGCCATCGTCTTCCGCGTCTCGTCGCCCGGCGGCTCCCCGGACGCCTCCGAGCAGATCCTTGCGGCGGTCCGCGCGGCCCGGGCGGCCGGCAAGCCGGTAGTGGTGTCGATGGGCGACTACGCCGCCTCGGGCGGCTACTGGATCAGTTCGGAGGCCGACTGGATCGTCGCCCAACCCTCGACCCTGACCGGTTCGATCGGCGTCTTCGGCGGCAAGCTGGTGCTGGCCGACGCGCTCGGCCGCTTCGGCATCGACATGCGCAACCTGACCGTCGGGGGCGAGTACGCCGACGCCTTCTCGCCGTCGGAACCCTTCGACGCCGCCGACCGCGCCGCCTTCGCCGCCTCCATCGACCGCACCTACGAGCAGTTTGTTGAGCGGGTGGCCCGCGGCCGCAAACTGCCGGCGGCCCGTGTTCGCGAGATCGCCCGCGGCCGCGTCTGGACCGGGGCCCAGGCGAAATCCATCGGCCTCGTCGACCAGCTTGGCGGACTTGAGGAAGCCATCGCCAAGGCCCGCCAGCTGGCCCGCATTCCCAACGACGAGTCGGTGCGCTTCAAGCGCTATCCGGAGGCGAAGTCTCCGTTCGCCGCGCTCTCCGACCTGTTCGGCGTGTCGGGAGAATCGGCGCGGGTGCTGATCGGCATCGGGGCGATCATGAACGACCCCGAGGCCAAGGCCGCGGCCCGTCGCATCCAGACCGAGCGCGCCCGGGCCTCCGGGGCCACGGTGCTGGCCGACCAGCCCTACTGACCGGCGACAACCGGACACTCGCCTGTGAAGCGTCCGGTCATTGACCGTTCACGCCTATGGACCGACATTCGGAGTTCGGCGTTGTTCGCAGCGCCACAGAGGTAAAGTCATGACCCAGTCCGACCGCCTGATCTTCGGCTCGCCTTCCGACCGCCGGCCCGCCAACGGGTTCGTCGCCTCGGTGATGTGGCTCGGCGGCCTCTTCGCCACCCTGGCGGCCATGGCCGTCGGCGCGGTCCTGGCCGTGTTCACCGCCGCGGCCGTGACCGTGATCGCCGTCTTCGCCGGCGCCCTGGTCTTCCTGGCCGGCCTCGCCCTGCGCGCGCGCCGCACCCTGTCGCTGCGCCGTCGCCGCGGCGACGACGTCATCGAGGCGCGCAAGGTCGACGGCACCTGGGTGGCCTACGGCTGGGAGCGGCCGGGCCGCTAGATGCTGGTCGTCCGGGACGCGTCGTCGCCCAATTTCGACCAGCGGCGGGGGCCTCCCGACATGCTGGTGCTGCACTACACCGGCATGCCCACGGCCGAGGAGGCGGTCGCTCGGCTGCGCGATCCCGAGGCCCGCGTGTCCACCCACTACGTCGTCGACGAGGACGGCTCGATCCTGCGCCTGGTCGCCGAGGAACGCCGCGCCTGGCACGCCGGCAGGGGCGTCTGGCAGGGCGAGACCGACTGCAACGCCGCCTCGATCGGGATCGAGATCGTCAACCCCGGCCACGAGTTCGGCTACCGCGACTTCCCCGAGGCCCAGATCGCCGCGGTGATTGAGCTGGTGGCCGACATCCGCAGCCGCTGGACCATCCCCGACGCCCGCATCATCGGCCACTCCGACCTGGCGCCCGACCGCAAGCAGGACCCGGGCGAGCGTTTCCCGTGGAAACGGCTGGCGGGGGAGGGGCACGGCCTGTGGTTCGAGCCTGCGGAGGAGCGCATCGCCGCCCTCGGGGCGCCGCTTTCGCCCGGAGACGAGGGGCTGGGCGTGATCGTCCTGCGGGCCGGCCTGCACCGTCTCGGCTACGGTCTGCAGCCGGGCGGCGACTATGACGACGAAACCCGGATCACCGTCGAGGCCTTTCAGCGCCACTGGCGTCCGGCCAGGGTCGACGGCGTCGCCGACGGCGAGACCCGCGCCACCCTGATGGGCGTGC
>JAEYUE010000006.1 GCA_023433655.1 Pseudomonadota bacterium
CCGCGCCGGATCCCGACGCCGGGCACGATATGAGCGGCGCGGGCCCGACGCAGGATCCCCATGCGGGCCACGCCACGCCGGCCGCCGCCGACCCGCACGCTGCGCACCGGGCTCCGGCGGCGCAGGACCCTCACGCCGGTCACGACATGGGATCAGCCTCCGGTCCCCCCGATGTGCCGACCGGCGCCGACGATCCCGGCCGGGCGCCGGAAACGCCGCCGCCGCCCGGCGCGCTGGCCGGGCCGACGCACGCGGCCGACGCCGTCTTCCCAGCCGCCGACATGGCCCGGGCGCGGGCGCTGATGCGGCGCGAGAACGGCGACATCCGCACCACCGGCGTCGTCATCGACCGGCTCGAGGCGGGGTTCGGCGACGGCGAAGACACCTGGCTGTGGGACGCGGCCGGCTGGACCGGCGGCGACATCAACCGCTTCTGGTGGAAGTTGGAAGGCGAAGGCGACTTCGACGGCGGTCTGGAGGAGGTCGAGGTTCAGGCGCTCTACGGCCGGGCCATCACGCCTTTCTGGGATATCCAGGCCGGCGTGCGGCAGGACTATCGCCGTCACGGGGAGGACACGACCCACCTGGTCCTGGGGCTGCAGGGCCTGGCCCCGCACTGGTGGGAGGTCGATGCGGCCGCCTTCCTCTCGACCGAGGGCGACCTCAGCGCCCGCGTCGAGGCCGAATACGACCAGCGCCTGACCCAGCGACTGATCCTGCAGCCGCGCGTGGAGGTGGGCGTATCGGCCGCCGAGGTGCCCGAACTCGGTCTCGGATCGGGCCTGACGTCGGTGCAGGCGGGGGCCCGTCTCCGCTACGAGATCCGAAAGGAACTCGCCCCCTACGTCGGCGTCGAATGGACGAAAAGCTTCGGCCGCACGGCCGACTATATCGAGGCCGCCGGAGAGGAGGCGGAGGACGTCCGCCTCGTCGTCGGTCTGAGGGCCTGGTTCTAGATCGTCCGGCGGCTTGCGCCGGAACAAGGCGGGGCCGGGTCCGGTCTGGCAGGAGGGACGGCGAAGGAGCCGCCCTCATGACCCAGACCACGTCCGCCCCCGTTTCGGCCGAGACCGTCTATCCGTTCGACGCCCGCGCCGTGGCCCGGCGTTTTCGGCATTCGGCGATCTTCGGGGCGCTGGACTCCCTGAACCCGGGCGAGACGATGCGCTTCGTCAACGACCATGATCCGATCCCGCTGCTGCGACAGATGGCCGAGCGCTATGGCGAGCGGGTGATGGTCGCCTACCGTCATCGCGGCGAGGACGGCGTGGTCATCGACTTCACCATCCAGGAATAGCGGCGGCTTGCGGGGACGGGCGCGGCGCGGCACAGAACCCGCATGACCGCGACCCTGCATGGCATCCCCAACTGCGACACCGTGAAGAAGGCCCGCGTCTGGCTGGACCAGCGCGGCGTGGCCTACGCCTTCCATGACTACAGGAAGGCCGGCATCGACCGGGCGACGCTCGAGCGGTGGGTCGCGACCCACGGCTGGGAGACGGTGCTGAACCGCGCCGGCACGACCTTCCGCGCCCTGCCGCCCGAGGCGAAGGCCGATCTCGACGCCGAGAAGGCCATCGAGCTGATGCTGGCCCAGCCGTCGATGATCAAGCGGCCGGTGCTGGACGTGGACGGCCGCACGACCGTCGGCTTCAAGCCGGAGATCTTTGCGGCCATGTTCGCCTGATCAGCGCGCCAGGGTGAATCGGACCGGCTCGCCGGCCTGGGCGTTCGGGGCCAGCCACAGGTCGAATTCACCCGGCTCCACGGTCGGCTGCAGGTCGGCGCCGAGGAACAGCAGGTCCTCGAACTTCAGCGGGATCGACACCTCCACCGAACCCCCCGCCGGCACGGTCACGCGGCGGAAGCCCTTCAGAAGGCGCACCGGCTGGGTGATCGAGGCGACGCGGTCGCGGATGTAGAGCTGCACCACCTCCTCCGCCGGCCTCTGGCCCGTGTTGGTCAGGGTGACGCTGGCGGTGATGTCGCCGTTCCACGCCATGGTCGGCGACGACAGCCGCACCGGCGAATACTGCACCGGCGCATAGGTCAGGCCGTGGCCGAAGGGGTAGAGGGCCTCGTTGCCGGTCTCGCGGAACTGCGCCCGGAAGCCCTCGTTGCGCGAGGCCGCCGGCCGGCCGGTGCTCTTGTGGGCGTAGTAGAAGGGCGACTGGCCCGAGAAGTGCGGGAAGCTGACCGGCAGGCGGCCGCCGGGCGAATGGTCGCCGAACAGCACGTCGGCCACCGCGTTGCCGGTCTCGGAGCCGAGGAACCAGGTGATCAGGATGGCGCGCGCGTCCTTGACCGCCCCCGACAGCTCCATGGCCCGCCCGTTGCGCAGCAGGACCACGACCGGCTTGCCCGTCGCGGCGACCGCCTCGGCCAGGGCCAGTTGCGGCTCCGGCAGGCCGATGTCGACGCGCGACTGCGCCTCCGCCGACATGTTCTGGCTCTCGCCGACGGCCAGCAGCACCACATCGGCTTGGGACGCCGCGATCACCGCCGCTTCGATTCCGCCCTCAAGCGGCGCCTCGACGTTCGAGCCCTTGACCACCGTCAGGCTGGAGCCGGCGCCGAGCGCGGCCCGGACGCCCTGTTCCAGCGAGACGGCCAGCTCCGGGTCCTTGAAGATCGACCACGGCCCGAACAGGTCGACCCGGTCGTCGCCGAACGGGCCGATCAGGGCGTAGCGCTTGCCCGTCTTCGGCAGCGGCAGCAGGCTGCCCTCGTTCCTGACCATGACGATCGACTTGCGCCCGGCCTCGCGGGCGAGGGCGAGGTGTTCGCGGCTGCCGGTGACGCGGGCCTCCAGCCGCACGTCCGAGCCGCGATAGGGATTGTCGAACAGGCCCAGCGCGGCCTTGGTCATCAGCACCCGGCGCACCGCCTCGTCGACGCGTTCAACCGGCACGTCGCCCGCACGGACGAGGTCCGGGATGTGGGCCATGTAGATGCCGCTCTTCATCGACATGTCGACGCCGGCCATCAGGGCGATGCGCGCCGCGTCGCGGTCGTCCTTCGCATAGCCGTGCGCGATCAGCTCCTGCTCCGAGGTGTAGTCCGAGACCACGAAGCCGGCGAAGCCCCATTCGCCGTGCAACAGGTCGGTCAGCAGCCATTTGTTGCCACTGGTCGGCACGCCGTTCAGGTCGTTGAAGGCGCTCATGATCGACAGCGCCCCGGCGTCCACCGCCGCCTTGAACGGGGGCAGGTAGACCGAGCGCAGCTCACGCTCGCTCATGTCGGTGGTGTTGTAGTCGAGCCCGGCCTCGGCGGCGCCATAGGCGGCGAAATGCTTGGCCGTGGCCAGCATCGACGACCAGTGCTTCAGGTCGTCGCCCTGGAAGCCCTTCGTGCGGGCGGCGGCGAACAGGTTGTTGAGCAGCACGTCCTCGCCGGCGCCCTCGACCACGCGGCCCCAGCGCTGGTCACGGCCGACGTCGACCATCGGGGCATAGGTCTGGTGCACGCCCGCGGCGCCGCCCTCGACCGCGGCCGCCCGCGCCGTGCGCTCGGCCAGGTCGAGGTCCCAGCTGGCCGCCTCGCCCAGGGGCACAGGGAAGGTCGTCTTCAGCCCGTGGATGACGTCGGCGGCGAACAGCAGCGGGATGCCCAGCCGGCTCTCTTTCACCGCCAGCTCCTGCACGAACCTCGTGGTCTTGGCGCCCACGCCGTTGAACAGCGCCCCGATGCGGCCCGCCCGGATATCGGCGGCGGTCTGCTCCTGGTTGGTGTCGAGCGTATCGCCCGGGTTCACCCCCTCCGGCCGCCAGCGGAACGGATCGTTCTGCAGGTTGAGCTGCCCGGCCTTCTCCTCGATCGTCATGCGGGCGATCAGGTCGTTCACCCGGGCCAGATTGTCCCGCGTCTGCGCCGCCGCCAGCCGCGGCGCCATCATCAGACCGGCGGTCAGCGCCCCTCCCGCCAGCAGGAAGCGACGGGTGGGGGCGAAGGAGGGGTGGCGCATCTGTAACCGGTTCCAGCTGAAGGTCGGACAGGACTAGCCGCCCGCCGCCGCCAAGCCTACCCTTCGATGATCACAAGCCGTTGCGTCGGATCAGCGCTGGCGTTGCAGCCAGTCGATCACCGCCGCCCGCTCGGCCGCGCCGCCGCCCTGGAAGGGCATGTCAGTGCCCGGCACGACGGCCTCGGGATCGCCCAGGAACCGCTCCAGCGTCGGCGCGTCCCAGACCAGGCCGCGGCGGCCGGCCGCCCGCATGGCCTCAGAGTAGCGGAAACCCTCGACTGTCCCCGCCCTCCGGCCGACCACGCCGGACAGGTGCGGCGCCGGATTGCGCGGGTCGGGACGCAGCGAATGGCAGGCGGCGCAGCGCTGGAAGGCGCGGGCGCCCGGATCGGGCGGCGTCTGGGGCGCCAGAAGGGCGAGGAGCAACAGGCTGATCACGCCGGGCTCACTCGCCGTAGCGGATGACCACCAGCCGGTCCGTCCCCGATTCCGCGCCCCAGACCTCCCCGGGCCGACCCAGCATCTGCCGGACGTTGGCGCCGGCGCGGTCGCTGGGGAAGCTCTCGAAGGTCTCCGTCGCGGGGTCGAAGCGGACGATGGCGTTGGCGGCGAAGTCGGTCAGCCACACCTTGTCGGTCTCGTCGACGTAGACGGAGTAGGTCTTCGGCGCCTCGCCCGGCAGCTTCCAGGTGCGCCAGCTGCCGTCGCGCGGATCGTGGACGCTGACGTTGCCGCTGTTCCACTCGCTGACCCACAGCCGGCCCTGGCTGTCCGACCAGATCCGCCGCGCGCCCTGGTTCGGCGTCGGCGGCTCGACGATGGTCGCCTCGCCGGTGTCGAGGTCGATCCGGGCGATGTGGCTCCCGGCCAGCGAGGCGTACCAGATGTCCCCCGACGGGGTGGCGGTGATGCCGTAGGGTCCGCGTCCGCGCGGCGCGGCCCACACCTTCATGTCGTCGGTGGCCGGGTCCAGCCGGCCGTAGAAGCCGGTCTGGCCGGTGAACCAGATGCGTCCGCGGCCGTCGAAGGCGGCGGTGTTCATGTTGATAGGGCCGGTATCCTCCGGCAGCGGCCAGACCTTCACCTCGCGGGTCCGGCGGTCGACCCGGACGATGGCGTTCTGACCGCCGTCGGTGATCCAGGCGTTGCCGTCCGGGCCTACGATCACGCCGTGCGGCGCCGACCCCTCGCCCAGCGGGATGATGGTGGTCTCGCCGGTGTCGGGATCGAGGATGCCGTGGGCCCCGCCGCGCTGGACCGTCCACCACACCTCCTCGCCGTCGGCGGTGACGGCGACGTCGTGGGCCCGGCCGCCGGGCGGCACGTCGTAATAGCGGACCTCCTGGGCCCGGGCGGCCGTCGCCAGGGCGAGAATGAACAGGGAGGCGGCGAGGGGACTCCGGAGCGGACGCATGGGGACCTCCTGTCTGATGTCCCGACATACGGCCGTGTTCCGCCGACGGATGCAACCGTTCCGGTCAGCCTTCGACCTCGGGCTCCGGCCGGTCATGCCCGTCCGCCCGCTCGGTGATCCAGCGGCCGGAGGCGTCGGCATACTCGATCAGGGCGTCCTCGTCCGGCACCTTCTGCTCCCGCGCCGCCGCCACCGCCGCCGCTCGTGCGGAGTCATGGTCGGGATAGGTCTCGGACCAGGTGTCGCCGAGCCGGTAGGCCCAGCCTCCGTCGTGTTCGGCGATGCGGTAGGTGATCTGGACCATCGGGCGGCCTCCGAACCGGCGCGGCCCTCGGCGGCCGCTGCTGGCGGCAACGCCGCCCGGCCCCAAGGGGTTGCAGCCGCCTTGACCGCGGGCGGGGCGGGGGCTCACCTCGGAAAAAAACGCGGACGGCTGCATCTGCAGCGCCAGCCGGTGGCGACTACGCGATGAAGAGCTGGCCGCCGGGGCCAGCGTCAGGAGGGGCTTTTGATGGAAGAGCTTTTTCACAGCTACTGGTGGCTGATCTTTCCGATCTTCGGCCTGGTCATGGGCGGTTGGCACAGCTTCGCCCATTATCGCCGGCAGAAGGCCATCCTTGAGGTGATCCGCACCTATGCGCAGAAGGGCGAGACCCCGCCGGAGGCCCTGCTCGCGGCCCTCGCCGCCGATGAGGACGGCGGGCAGCCCGGCCAGCGCGCGCCCGCCCACTACTGGTCCCTGTTCGGCCTGTTCGGTGTCTTGGCCGCCGGCTTCGGCGTCGGCGCCTGGCTCTACGATTTCGAGGGCGTCGGCTGGCCGTTCGGGATCGTCGCCCTGGTCATGGGCGCCGTGGCGGTCTGGGCCCTGATCAACGCCTTCCTGTTCCGCCGCCCCCCGGCGCCGTGACGGGTGAGGCCGGGGGGAGGGACATTGGCCGGGTCGACAGGGACCGATGCGGATCTGGTCCGGCGCGCCCGGGCCGGCTCCGACGCCGCCTTCGCCCGGCTGGTCGAGCGGCACCAGGCGGCGGTGCGCGGCTTCCTGCGCCGGACGCTGGGCGGCGGCTGGGCCGAGGCCGACGACGTGGCGCAGGATGTCTTCCTCGCCGCCTGGACCTCGCTACGGTCGCTGAAGGACCCGGCAGGGGTACGAGGCTGGCTGTGCGGCATCGCCTGGCGCAAGGCTCAGGACCGCATCCGCGGTTCGCGGCGCGGCGCGGCCCGCGACGCCGCATGGCTGGAGACGGTCGACCTGCCCGCCGGGGTCGCGCCGGAGGACCGCCTCGCCCTCGCCGCCGCCTTGCGCGGGTTGGCCCCGGACGCGCGAGCCTGCATCGCCCTCTGCCTCGCCGACGGCTGGTCTCACGGCGAGGCCGCCGCGGCGCTGGGCTTGCCGCCGGGCACGGTGAAGTCCCATGTTGCGCGCGGACGGGCGCGGCTGCTCAGGACGCTCGGAGGACCGGATGACGCCTGAAGCCAAGCTCGCAGCCCTGCTCGCCGCCGCCGACGCACCGGCGCGCGACTTCGCCTTCGAGGCCGAGGTCGCCCGTCGGGTCGCACTGCGCCGGGCGTGGTTGACGGTCCTGGCCCTCGTGCCCTGGACCGTCGTCGGTGCGGTGCTTCTGTGGGGCCTGTCGCGAACCGTCGGCCCGATGCTGGCGGCAACCGGACAGGCGCTGGCGCCGGTCGCCCTGACCCTGATGGGGGCGGGAGCGGGGGTCGCGGCGGCGCTTTGGCTGTCCCGCCGGTTCAGCCTGACCTGACGCCGCGGCTCGCCGGGCAGGCCTGTCGCGCCGGACTTCAGCGGCCTTACGAAAGTTTCACCTCGCTGCCCGCATCCGTCGGCTGCTTCCGTCGCCTCTTGTCGCCAGAAGGCCGAAGCATCACGCTCCGGTTTCGAGAAAGAGGGGATCACCCAATGGACATGACGCCCATCCTGATCGTCGCCATCATCTTCAGCGCGATCACCGCCATCATCTTCGGTCCGACGTATCTGAAATCCCGCGAGAAGCGCGAGATCCAGGCGACGGTCCGCCACGCCATCGACAAGGGCCAGGAGCTGCCGCCCGAGCTGATCGACGCCATGACCAAGGACGTCGCCAGCAAGCTGCCGTCCCGGACCCGCGACCTGCGCCGCGGCGTCATCTGGCTGGCGGTCGGCATCGGCATCGCCGCCTTCGGCTTCCTGAGCGAGATGGGCTGGAACGATCACGACCTGGAGATGGTCGGCAATGGTATGCTCGGCATCGCCGCCATCCCGGCGACCATCGGCCTGGCCTTCATCGTCCTCAGCTTCTTCAACCCGAACAAGGAGTGAGGTCGCGACGGCAGGGAGGCTGACGATGACCCAACCCCTGGTCGACCGGCACGACGTCGAGCTCGCCGCCCTCGCGGCGGCGGGCGGACGACGCGAGTTCGGCGAACTCGTGCGCCGTCACGGCTCGGCGGTCCGCGCCCTGCTGCGGCGCATGGGGGCCCAGCCCTCGCTGGCCGACGACATCGCCCAGGACGCCTTCATCCAGGCGTTCCAGCGATGCGGCGAGTTCCGGGGGGAGGGGACCTTCGCCGCCTGGGTCAAGCGAATCGCGGCCCGCCTCTACATCAAGAGGGTCGCCAAGGAGGCCCGCTACGTCGCCGAAGTCGAGCAGGACGATGTCGCGCCCGTCGCCGATCAGGCGGGCCTGATGGACCTCGACGAAGCCCTCAAGTCGCTCAGCGAGGCCGAACGCCTGTGCGTCTCTCTCTGTCACGGGGCCGGCATGGCGCATCCAGAAATCGCCACCGCCCTGAATTTGCCACTCGGCACGGTGAAGTCTCATGTCAAACGTGGTCTGGATAAACTCCGCGCGCGGCTCCAGCCGGAACCCGCTCAAACCCTGGGGAGAACGCAGCATGTCGGCTGACGAGTTCGATCCCTTCGTCGAGCGCCTGTTCGCCCGCACGCCCGTCATGCCCGACGCCGCCCTGTTCACCGCCAAGGTCGAGCAGCGGCTGCAGAAGGGGTCGCGCGTCCGCTTCCTCGCCCTGTCGCTGGCCGGTCTGGTCGGCGGCGCGGTCGCTGTCCGCGAGACCATGCAGGTCGACATCCAGCTCGGGGCCCGCGAGGGGGTCGTCGCCGGCGACGCGCTCGGTCAGGGCCTCCAGTCCGCCTCCCTGAACGTCCAGGATACGATCCAGGCGGGCCTTGAGCAGATCGGCCTCGCCAATCTGGAGCTTGGCTCGATGGGCGGCATGCAGCTGTTCTGGATCGCCGCCGGCGCCCTCATCGCCGTCGCCGCCGCCGGGGTGATGAAGCTGTCGCAGGAGGTCTGACGCCGCATCTCCGGCGTCGGAGGCTGACGGACGGCGCCGGAGCCCCTATCTAGGGCGCCTGCACAGGAGCCCCGCATGTCCAGCCACAAGCAGGAAACCGTCCGCCGCCTCGCCGCCCCGGACATCCTCGCGCGCAAGGGCGGCGAACCCGTCGTCTGCCTGACCGCCTACGATGCCCCCACCGCGGCCCTGCTCGACGATCACTGCGACCTGCTCCTGGTCGGCGACAGCGTCGGCATGGTGGTGCACGGCATGCCCAACACGGTCGGCGTGACGCTGGAGATGATGATCCTGCACGGCCAGGCGGTCATGCGCGGCTCGAAGCGGGCGATGGTCGTCATCGACATGCCCTTCGGCTCCTACGAGGGCGGCAAGGAGCAGGCCTACGAGAACTGCGCGCGCGTGATGAAGGAGACCGGCGCCCAGGGCGTGAAGCTGGAAAGCGGGCCTACCGTCGCCGAGACCATCGCCTATCTGGTCCAGCGCGGCATCCCGGTCATGGGCCATGTCGGCCTGAGGCCCCAGGCGGTGCTGACCGACGGCGCGTTCAAGGCCAAGGGACGCACGGACGAGGAGCGTCTCCGCGTGATGGCGGAGGCCGAGGCGACCGCCGACGCCGGGGCCTTCGCCATCGTCGTCGAGGGCGTCGCCGAGGGCTTGGCCCGCGACATCACCGCCGCGGTCGACAAGCCGACCATCGGCATCGGGGCCTCGGCCGCCTGCGACGGCCAGATCCTCGTCACCCCCGACATGCTGGGCCTGTTCGACTGGACGCCGAAGTTCGTGCGCCGCTACGCCGACCTGCGCGGCGAGATCGAGCGGGCGGTCGCCGCCTACGCCGGGGACGTCCGCGCCCGCCGTTTTCCTGCCGAAGTCGAGACCTACTTCTCGAAAAAGCCGGTTTCGCCGTAACGGCCGCGTTGCGGCGGATGAAGCGAGCCTCTAGGGTCCGGCCGGTTGGATTTTCTGCGACTTTTGGGGCGACGCTACCGTGGTTGATGTCTTCGATCAGGTCGAGGAGGAGCTTCGCTCCGATCGATACAAGCGGCTGGCCCGCACCTGGCTGCCGATCGTCGGCGGCGTGCTTCTGGTCGCCCTGATCGCCGCCCTGTCGTGGTGGGGCTGGCAGAAGATGGAGACCGGCAAGGCCGACAAGGCTTCGATCGCCTATCAGCGCGGCCTCGATTCGCTGGAGTCGAACAATCTGGTCGGCGCCGACGCCGCCTTCACCCAGGCCGTCAACGAGGGTAACGCCGCCTACAAGGCGCTGGCCCTGAACCACCGCGCCGGCATCGCAGTCCAGCAGAACCGCATCCCGGCCGCCGTCGAGCTGTTCGACGAGGCGGCCCAGGCCTCGCGCGATCCGCTGCTGCGCGACGCCGCGGCCTTCAAGGCCGCCATGCTGCTGATCGACACCGCCTCGCTGGAAGACCTGCAGGCCCGGCTCGGGCCGCTGATCGAGGACGGCCGCCCGTTCCGCGCCTTCGCCCGCGAGGCCCTGGCCATGGCCCAGCTCCAGCACGGCAAGACGGCCGAGGCCCGCCAGACCCTGGTGGTCCTCAAGAACAGCCTCGACACGCCGCGCGAGCTCGCCCAGCGCGCCGACCTGGCCATTTCGTCTATCGACGACGGCACGGCCGCCAACCTGCCGGCCATCGCCCGGGCCATGGGCGCGCTCGAGTCCGAGGCGGCCGCCGCCCGCGCCGCGCCCGCCGCCAGCG
>JAEYUE010000025.1 GCA_023433655.1 Pseudomonadota bacterium
GGGCCGTCGCGCAAATACTATCGCCTGACCGACGCGGGCCGTCGCGCCCTGGAGACACAGACCGCCGAATGGCGCGCCTTTGTCGCCGCCGTCGAGGGCGTCATGGCCGGCGACGCCGAAGTCGCCACACCTGCCGATAGGGGAGCTGAACAATGACGCGCGCCGAATTCATGGGCCGCTTGAGACGAGGGCTGGTCGGGATGCCGACCACCGCGGCGGCCGAGATCGCCTCGGACTACGAGATGCATTTCGAGGATGGCGCCGCCGCCGGGCGCACCGAGGCGGAAGTCGCCGCGGCGCTCGGCGACCCCGACCGTCTTGCCCGCGAACTGCGCGCCGAGGCCGGCGCCCGTCGCTGGGACCAGGAGAAGAACCCGTCGGCCGCCGCCGGCGCCGTCTTCGCGGTGCTGGGGCTGGGCGCGATCGACATCCTGATCCTGCTGCCCATCCTGATGACGGTGGTCGGCGTCCTGTTCGGCTTCTTCATGGCCGCCATCGGCCTGTTCGTCGGCGGCGGCGCGGTGATGGTGGCCGGACCGTTCGCCGGGTTCCCCGGGGGCGGACTCGCCGCGGTCCTCGCCGGCCTGGGCATGATGGCCGGGGCGACCGCCATCGGCGCGCTCACGGCGGTGGCCACCATTCTGCTGGTCAACGCCACGGTCTGGTTCGCCCGCCTGCACTACCGGCTGCTCAAGCCGGCCCTCGAAAACAACAGCCCGGCCTGAGGAGAGACCCGCATGATCCGCACCCTTCTGATCATCACCGGGGCCAGTGTGGTGCTGTGCGCCGCGGCCCTCGGCGGCGCCGTCGCCCTGGGCGGCAACGACCTGGCCCGCCACGGCTGGACCTGGACCTTCCGCGACAGCACCGACGGGCATGAGGAGACTGTCCACTTCCGCCGCGCCGAGGCCGGTCCGCGGGTCACCCGCACCCTGGCCTGGGACGGCGGCGACACCCTGAAGATCGACGTCGCCGCCGAGGTCGCCTACGTCCAGGGAGACGAGGCCTCGGTCACGGCGACCGGGCCGCGCGACCAGGTCGAGGCGCTGCGCCTCAGCGGCGGCCGCCTGGCCTTCGATGACGACGACAACGTCGTGGTGTTCGGCTGGCGCCGCCATGATCGCCTGCAGATCACTATCACCGCGCCCTCGGTCCGCCGGTTCGAGGTATCCGGTTCAGGCGATCTGTCCATCCGCGACTACGATCAGCCCAGCCTGGCGGTCCTGATCGAGGGCTCGGGCGACGTGGACGCCGCCGGCCGCACCGAAGCCGTCGATCTGGAAATCTCCGGATCCGGCGAAGCCGATCTGTCCGACCTCGAAACCCGCGACGCCGAGGTCCGCATCTCGGGATCCGGCGAGGCCGCCGTCGGGCCTACCGGCAACGCGCGGATCGACATCGAGGGCTCGGGTGACGTCGACCTGACCCGCCGGCCGGCCAGCCTGAGCCAGAGCATCTCGGGTTCAGGCGAGGTTCGCCAACGTTGACATTGGTCCGGGGCCGGTGACTTCGCCGGCCCCGGCCACTATCTGAGCAGGATGACCACTCCTGTCTCCTCACCTGCCATCCTCGACTCCGCAGATCTGGGCGCCGACGAGGCGCTCTCCATACTGCAAGACGCCCTGGGTGGCGCCGACGATGGGGAGCTGTTCCTCGAACGGTCGGAGTCCGAGTCGCTTGTCTTCGACGACGGCAGGCTGAAGTCGGCCGCCTATGACGCCGCCGAGGGCTTCGGCCTTCGCGTGGTGGCGGGCGAGACCGCCGGCTACGCCCACGCCAACGAAATCAGCGGCCCCGCCCTGCGCCGCGCGGCAGATAGCGCCGCCCTCGCCAAGGCCGGCCACGCGGGGGTCGTGGCGGAGGGGCCACGGGCCACCAACCAGAAGCTCTACGACGCGATCGATCCGCTGGCCGCCCCGGTCTTTTCCGACAAGATCGCCCTGCTGTCGGAGATCGACGCCTGGGCGCGGGCGAGAGACCCCCGGGTCGTGCAGGTCTCCGCCAGCCTGGTCGGCGAGCGGCGGCACATCGAAATCCTGCGCGGCGACGGCCGCAGGGTCGACGACATCCGCCCGCTGGTCCGGCTGAACGTCTCGGTCACCGTCGAGAAGGATGGGCGCCGCGAGACCGCCTCGGCCGGCGCCGGCGGACGGGCCGGGTTCGAGAGCTGGATCGCGCCGGAGCGCTGGCAGGCCCAGGTCGATGAGGCCTTGCGCCAGGCCCTGGTCAACCTGGAGGCGGTCGACTGCCCGGCTGGCGAGATGGACGTGGTGCTGGGCGCCGGCTGGCCCGGCGTGCTGCTGCACGAGGCCATCGGACACGGCTTCGAGGGCGACTTCCACCGCAAGGGCAGTTCGGTGTTCACCGGCAAGATCGGTCAGAGGGTCGCCGCGCCGGGCGTCAACGTGGTCGACGACGGCTCCATCGCCGGCCGGCGCGGCTCGCTGACGGTCGACGACGAAGGGACGCCGACCTCGCGCACCGTGCTGATCGAGGACGGGATCATGGTCGGGCTGATGCACGACCGGCTGTCAGCGCGACAGCTAGGGGCCCGCGCCACGGGCAATGGTCGGCGCCAGTCCTTCGCCCACATGCCGATGCCGCGGATGACCAACACCTTCATGGAGGGCGGCCGGGATTCGCAGGCGGATATGATCGCCTCGACGAAACGCGGTCTCTACGCGGCGAATTTCGGCGGCGGCCAGGTGGATATCACCAACGGCAAATTCGTCTTCCAGTGCACCGAGGCCTATCTGATCGAGGACGGGAAGATCACCGCCCCGGTGCGCGGGGCGACCCTGATCGGCGACGACTTCGCCTTCGACCCTGGCGTGGGCGTCTGCGGCAAGGCCGGCCAGGGGGTGCCGGTGGGCATCGGCCAGCCGAGCCTGAAGATGGGCGGCCTGACCGTGGGCGGCACCGCGGTCTGAGCGAGTCGCGGCTCAGCGGTTGGCGGGATCCTGGAAATGGAAGAGGCTGAGGGCCAGAACGGCCACGGCGTCCCGCTCCGCCGTTCCCTGCGGCGGCAGGTAGAAGGTCGGCCGCATTCCGTTCAGATCGACACCGCCGATGTCGACCCCGTCGCGGCTGATCACGTACCCCATGACCCGACCACCGCCCCACGGCAGGCCGCCGATCCGCCGGGTCTCGGCCCGCAAAATCAGGTCGCCCCAGACCAGTTCTCCGGCGCGCTGAGGCTGCTGCAGCCGACCCAGCAGGCTGCCGCGTGAGAGAGCGAGCGTCAGACGCGCGTCGGCGGGCGCGGCGCCCGCATAGCTGCATTCGTAGGCCAGCGGCTCGCGATCGAAGGTGATCCCTAGAATCTCGCGGTGCGCCTGCCCGCCTCCACAATCGGCCTCCACCCGGCCAAGCGTAGGCGAACTGACATCGAATTGGCCCGGGCCATGTCCCGCGACTGCCAGGGCAGGCGGGAGCTTGAGCTGCGCGAGGCGGCCGAACCCACATATTCGCCAACGGCGAAGCCGGGCCGGAATAGACTGGGACCGCGCCGTCCTTCAAGGGCGATCCGTTCGGTCCGATCGGTCATCGGCGCCGTCTGGCGCGCCTCAGCTGCGCCCGCTGCAAGCACGGCCGCAACCGCAAAGACGATCCCTGGCCTCATCGCCGCCCTCCCCAGTACGGCTCGAACCTACTCCCCTTTCGCATAACAGCAATCTCGGGGAGGATTGATCGCGGACGCGGCGTCCGTTTCCGATCACTCTGCGGGAACGGAATCCTCCTCAAGCTCCGGATATGCCTTCCATTCAGGCCCGCTCACCTCGAAACCCCTCGCCTCAAGGCCGTCGAGCACGCCGCCCTCCTCCGCCAGCAGGCGGATCGGCGCCACGCCCATGGTCACCCCGGGCGAGATCAGGGCGGTCTCGATCGCCGCCGCCCACTGCTGGTGCAATTGGGGCGCGATCTCGGGGTCGCCCCAAGGCCAGCACTGACTCAGGGCCCGGTCGATGGGCGAGGCGATCACCTCCGGGACGCGCAGACGACGCCAGGCCTCGGCCCGCTGCCGCGCCGCGTCGGGCCCCTGCTCGCCGGCGGCGATGGCGGCCTCCACGCAGGGGACGTGCGCCGACTGGGGCGCCGAGACCAGGCTTTCCACCAGTTCGTCGCCGCGTACCGTGCCGACGGGCCGGGTCTCGATCCGGGCGCGTCGCGCCGCCCGCCGGATCACGTCCACGGCGTCGTCGCCGCCCCGCCTGCCGGCGTAGCCGGCCTTGTCCTGCATCAGGTCGAAACCGAGGATCAGCAGGCTCTTCTGGCGCCAGTCCTGATTGCGTTCGCCGGCCATCAGGGCCTCCAGCCGGGCCTGCCACTCCGGCGTCAGGTAGTCGGCGCTGGTCTGGCCACGGGGCATCCGCGAGATGGTGCGGATGCGCCAGACGACGCGCAGCAGGTCGCTGATCGAGGCGCGGCCCTCCTGTGGCGTGAGGATCTGCTGTGACCGCGCGGCGGCGGCCTCGAGATCATCCGGACGCCACGACAGGTCGCGCGGAATCCCGGTGATGGCTCCGACCAGGATCAGCGTGCTGTCGCCGCGGGTCACTGTCCACATGGGCGCGCCCGAACGTCGCGCCAGGACCACGACTTCCTCGACCGTGACCGGCTCGGCCTCCTGGGCCCGCACCCCGCCCACCGCGCTCATGACGAGCGAAAGACCGAAAAACAGGGTGAACAATGGTTTCACAACTACCTGCCTTCTTCAGTATTGCGACGTAGAAAATCGCCTTGATCAGAACACCAGCATGACAACGCTGTAATGCTGTCCGCTTTTTAATCCACCTGTCCGTCTTGTAACTGGAGCCGGCCGCGTCAGGACGCCACACCTTCGTCACACGACGAGGGGAATCCTGCAATGACGAAGACCATCCTTCTGGCCACGACCGCCATCCTGATGACCGCAGGGACGGCCATGGCCCAGACCTCCTCGGACGGCCCCGAACCCCAGGTCGCAGAGGCGCCGGTGCCCGTTAACGGCCAGGAGGCCCAGATCGACTCGGCCCAGCAAGGCGTACTGGTCTTCACTCCCGACTTCTTCGCCGACCAGCGGCCCAACACCGCCCTGGACATGGTCTCGCGGGTGCCGGGCTTCTCGGTCAATGACGGCTCGGGCAGCCGCGGATTTGAGGGCGCGGTCGGCAATATCCTGATCAACAACGCCCGGCCGGCCTCCAAGAACGACACCGGTTCCAACGTGCTGTCCCGCACTCCCGCCAGCCAGGTGGAGCGCATCGAGCTGATCCGCGGCGGGGCCCCCGGCATCGACATGCAGGGCTATTCGGTCGTCGTGAACGTGATCCTGAAGGCGGAGAACACCCGCCAGTCGATCCTCACCGCCAGCGGCTTCTTCTTCGAGGGCGGACGCGACCAGTTCGCCGGCTCGTACCAGTTCACCGCCCGCGAAGGCGAACGCACCTGGGGCCTCACTCTCAGCGACGGCGTTTCGATGAGCGACGCCAACGGGGTCGGACCGGTAGTCCGCACTGACGCCGACGGCAACATCATCCGCCGAGAGGACTACTTCAACGACTCGTGGGGCGGCGGGCAGTCGGTGCGCGGCAACTATGCGGCGCCCCTGTTCGGCGGCAAGATCGACCTGACCGCCCGCTACGGCGTCAACGACTTCCACAACGTCCATCTGCAGACCGCCACCGACGTCCGCCGCGAGAGCCTGTTCGACAACGACGGCGACGGCGGCGAGTTCGGCGCCGTCTACACGCGCCCGCTGAGCGATCGGCTGAAGATGGAGACGCGGCTGATCCACCAGTGGGGCAGCTTCGAATCGGTTTCGACCTCGCGCACCCGTCTCGGGGGCGTCGACAGCCCCGAGCAGCAGTTCGCCGGCGCGGGAGACGAGTCGGAATCGATCCTGCGCGGGCTGTTGCGCTTCGAGCGTTCGCCGGCGCTGACGTTCGAGACCGGGGCCGAGGTGGCCTACAACATGCTCGAGGTCGATCAGGCCTTCACCGTCGGGGGGACGCCCGTCCCGCTGCCGTCGGCCTCGGTCAAGGTCGAGGAGACCCGCGGCGAGGCCTTCGGCAAGGCCACCTGGCGCATACGGCCCGAACTGACTTTGGAGGGCGGCCTGCGGCTGGAGAGCTCGACGATCAGCCAGTCGGGCGACGCCGAGCAGGAGAAGAGCTTCTTCTTCGCCAAGCCGCGCTTCCTCGCCACCTGGACGCCGATGGCCGACAACCAGGTGCGGGTGCGCTTCGAGCGCGAGGTGGGCCAGCTCGACTTCGGCGACTTCGCGGCCTCGGCCGAGCTGCAGGACGGCAACGTGTTCGGCGGCAATGTCGACCTTGAGCCGGAGCAGCGCTGGATCAGCGAGCTGATCTACGAGCGCCGCTTCTGGGGCGACGGGATCGTCAGCGTCGGCCTGCGCCACGACGAGATCACCGACGCCCTCGACGTGATTCCGCTCGACCAGGGCCTGTCGGCGGTCGGCAACATCGGCGACGGGACGCTGGACCAGCTGGCCCTGACGATTGCCGTTCCGACCGACAAGCTGGGCGTCGCGGGCGGCATGTTCCGCTTCCGCAACACCTGGAACCACACCGAAGTGACCGATCCGACCACGGGCGAGATCCGGCCGATCTCCAACGTGCGCGCCAGCCAGGCGGTGATCTCATGGGAGCAGGACCTCACCAGCCTGAAGCTGCAGTACGGCGCCGCCTACATCCCCTTGCTGGGCCAGAAGAGCTTCGATCCGGACCAGACCTCGGGCTGGCGCGGCCACGACTATTTCGAGGCGTGGGCGGAGTACAAGCCCACCGACACCCTGTCGATCCGGGCCCAGGTCAACATCTGGAACGACTTCGACGTCGAGCGCACGGTCTACGCCGACCGCACGCCGGCCCGTCCGATCGCCTATGTCGAGCACCGCTACATCGACCCGCGCACCTTCTTCCAGGTGCGGGTGCGCAAGACCTTCTAGCGGGGCTGGTCGGCCCGGAAGACGACGACGCCGTCGACCACCGTCAGCACCGCCCGACCCTTCGGGATGTCGGCCTCGGGCGCGGTCATCAGATCGACGTCGAAGGCGGTGAAGTCGGCCCGCTTGCCCACCTCGATGGTGCCGAGCTCCTCCTCGCGGAAGCTGGCGTACGCCGGCCACAGGGTGAACATCTTCAGGGCGGTCTGGCGGTCGACGGCTTCCTGCGGCCGCCAGTCCGGTCCCTGGAAGCCCTGCAGGTCGCGACGGGCGACGGCGGCGTAGAACTCGATCAGCGGCGCGCCGCGCTCGACCGGGGCGTCGGACCCACCGACCACGACGACGCCGAGGTCGGCGAGGCTGCGCCAGGCGTAGGCGCCGTCGAGCCGCGCGTCGCCGAGGCGGGCGGGAGCGAAATGCAGGTCTCCGATGGCGTGACTGGGCTGCATCGAGGCGATGATCGGCAGGTCGACGAACCAGTGATAGTCCGAGGGCCGCAGAATCTGGGCGTGCTCGATACGCCAGCGCACGTCCGCGCCGTTGGGACGGTCGTCCGGCCCGACGCCGGCAAAGGCCTGCTGGTACCACTCGGCCACCGAGGCGTTGCCGCGGTCGCCGATGGCGTGGGTGGCGACCTGGATGCCGCCGCGCAGCGCCTGCTGATACAGCGGCACGATCTCCTGTTCGGTGACCTGCATCAGGCCGGTGGTGTCCGGACGGTCGGCGTAGGGCCCGAACAGGGCCGCGCCGCGCGAGCCGAGCGCGCCGTCGGCGTAGTATTTGATCGCGCGGGTGATGACCCGGCCGTCGGCCACGCTGCGCGGGCCGCCGGCGATCAGCTCGGCCGCCCCGTCCGGGGTGATGCTGTTGTAGACCCGGATCGGGGCCTCTCCGTGGAGCGCCATCGATTCCATCAGGGGCACGTCCTTCCACGGCGCGCTCATGAAGTGGATGCCGGTCCAGCCGTATTCCGCCTCCACCCGGAACCCGGCGCGATAGGCGTCGCGCGTCGACTCCGGATTGGTCTGCGGCGTCAGTCCGGCGACCAGTTGTTCGGCGGCGTCGACCAGCAGGCCGGTCGGCTCGCCGCCGTCATCCTTGAGAATCTCGCCGCCGGCCGGAGCGAGGGTGTCCGAAGTGATGCCGGCTGCGGCCAACGCCGCACTGGAGGCGACGACCGCGTGGCCATCTGCGCGCCCCAGCAGCACGATGCGCCCGGGGGCGGCGGCGTCGAGATCGGCCCGGGTCAGGAAGCGGCCTTCCGGCCAATGCGTCTCGATCCAGCCGCGACCGATCACCGGCCCCTCGGGATGGGCCTCGGCCCAGGCGGCCAGCCGCGCCATGGCGTCGGCGACCGAGGTCGAGCCCTCCAGGTTCAGGGTCAGTTCGCGCCAGCCGATGCCGTCGAGGTGGGCGTGACCGTCGGTGAAGCCGGGAAACATCACCGCGCCCTTCAGATCGAGAGCCTCGGCGTAGCTGACCCGGGGCGCGCCGGCGGCGGAGCCCACATAGGCGATGCGGCCATCCTGGACGAGGACGACCTCGGCGGTCGGCTGGCCGTCCACCCCTGTGTAGATCGTCCCGCCGTGGATGAGCAGCTCCTGGGCCTGGGCGCTCCAGGCGGCGGACCCGAGCAACAGGGCGAGAAGGAGGGTGCGGCGCATCTGACGGTTCCTGAGTCTGGCGGACTTCGGACTCGCCTTACCATGGCCGGTCCGTCAAGCTCCGGATAAGGAGGAAGGTCATGTTCATCGCCGCGCTGTTGCTGTCCGTGTTGGCCGCAAACCCCGATCCGGAGCCGCCCCGGGCCGAGCTCTGCCTCGCCCATGTCGAGGCCTTGATCGCAGAGGCCGAACGCGAGACCGGCATGGTGGCCGGGCCGAGCTGGTTCGTCCGCAGCTGGTGGATGGCGCGGCTGCCGGAGGACGAGGCGCCGGGGGCGTGGTCCGAGGAACAACGGCAGGCCCTCGCGGCTTCAATGCTGGCGCGCAAGACCGCCGACCCGGAGGGGTACAGGACTGAACTGCAGTCGTGCGTGGACGAGGCGATCGACGGCGGCGCCCTGCCCTGAGGAGCGAGAATGAAGCTGTTCACCATCGGCTACGAAGGCGAACCGCAGGCGGCGGTGATCGACCGGCTCAAGGCCGCGGGCGTCAAGGTGCTGGCCGACGTCCGGGCGGTGGCGGCGTCACGGCGGGCCGGCTTCTCCAAGACGGTGCTGGGCTCCAGCCTCGCCGAAGCCGGCATCGAATACGTCCACCTGCGCGACCTCGGCACGCCCAAGGCGGGGCGGGATGCGGCGCGCAAGGGACGGATCGGCGAGATGCGCGAGATCTTCGCCGAACACATGCAGGAGCCGCCCTCGCAGCTTGCCTTCGAGCGGCTGCGCGAGATCGCTAAAGACCGGCCGACCGCCCTGCTCTGTTTCGAGGCGGACCATGCGGGCTGTCACCGCGCCGTGCTGGCGGAACGGCTGCAGGCGGAGGACGGGTTCGAGGTGGTGAACCTCTAGAACGTCACCCGGCAGCCAGTTCCCAACCCCCAGAGACCCGCGCCGAGGATCAGCAGGAACAGCCAGGAGGCAGGAAAGCGCCACGGCATTATCCCGCCCCTGAGGGCGACCCAGACGCACAGCGGCGAAAACACTGCCGCCAGCAGCATGCAAAGCACGGCGGCTTCGACGGCGTCAGGCACGAACGCGGCCCAGGCGAAGCCGGCCGCCATCAGCAGAAGGACGGCCGTGGCCATGTGCCAGGTAAAATAGTTCAGCCAGCGGCTCGCCTTGTCGAACCCATCGGCTGCCAGCAACGGGCGCGCCGCATACTTCCCCCCCACGAAGGTGTGGACGCCGAGGGTGATCAGGCAGAGGAGGGCCGCGAGCGCAAAGCCGGTGTTGAACTCGATAGCCGGACAGTAGTCTGGGACGGTCAGTGGCCCGTGGCCCTCCACCAGAGGCTGCGTCACGCCGCCGCCTTCCGGCCGGCGAACCTGCCGTAGAAGGTTTCGCCCTTGGCGGCCATGTCGCGCAGCAGCTGGGGCGGCGAGAAGCGGTCGCCATACTTCGCGGCGTAGGCGTCGGCCTGGGCCACGAATTCCTTCAGCCCGGTCTGGTCGATCAGGGTGATCGGGCCGCCGGTCCAGGGGGCGAAGCCCCAGGCGAGGATGGCGCCGACGTCGGCCTCGCGCGGGTCGTCGATGACGCCCTCTTCCCAGCAGCGGGCGACCTCGACCGCCTGGCGGTAGAGCAGGCGGCGCTTCTGGTCCTCGACCAGCTCGGGCGTCGAGTCATTGATCGTCACCGGGGCAAGGTCCGACAGGCCCTTCCACAGGGTCTTCGGCTTCGAGGCATAGTCGTAGAAGCCCATGCCGTTCTTGCGCCCGTAGCGGCCGAGGTCCTCGACCATGGTCTGGACGATCTTCCAGCCCGGCAGTGGCTCATAGGCGTCGCCGAGGTCTTCCTTCGTCTGCTTCGCGATCTTGACCGACAGGTCGAGCGCGACGTCGTCGTGCATCTCCAGCGGGCCGCGCGGCATGCCGGTCATGCGGCCGATGTTGTCGATCAGGGCGGGGGCGTAGCCCTCCTCCAGCATGGCCAGACCCTCGGCGACATAGGTGCCGAAGCAGCGCGAGGTGTAGAAGCCGCGGCCGTCGTTGACGACGATCGGGGTCTTCCTGATCTTCATCACATAGTCGAGCGACTTGGCGATGGCCGCCTCGCCGGTCTTCTCGCCGAGGATGATCTCGACCAGCATCATCTTGTCGACGGGCGAGAAGAAGTGGATGCCGATGAAGCTTTCGGGCCGCACGCTGGCCTCGGCCAGGCCGCTGATCGGCAGGGTCGAGGTGTTGGAGCCGAACACGGCGTCGGCCGCCAGCTGGGCCTCGGCCCGCTTCGTCACCTCGGCCTTGATCTCGCGGTTCTCGAACACCGCCTCGATGACGAGGTCCGAGCCCTTGATCAGGTCGTAGTCGGTGGTGGCGGTGACTGAGGCCAGCAGGGCGTCGAACTTCTCCTGGGTCAGCTGGCCGCGCGACAGGCGCTTCTTCAGCAGCTCCTCGACGTGGGCCTTGCCCTTGTCGGCGGCGGCCTGGTCGCGGTCGATCAGGATGGTCTCGATGCCGGCCATGGCCTGCACATAGGCGATGCCGGCGCCCATCATGCCGGCGCCCAGCACGGTGACCTTCTTCGGGTCCGACTTCGGCACGCCGGCCGGGCGGACGGCGCCCTTGTCCAGCTCCTGCTTGGACAGGAACAGCGAGCGGATCATGCCCTGGGCCTGGGGTGTCATCAGGGTCTTGATGAAGTAGCGGGTCTCGATGCGTAGCGCCGCGTCCATCGGCACCTGAACGCCTTCGTAGACGGCCTTCATCAGGTTCAGCACGGCCGGATAGTTGCCGTACGACTGCTTGCGCAGCATGGCGTTGCCGACGAGGAAATTCTGGATGCCGGCCGGGTGGTAGGGGCCGCCGCCGGGCAGCTTGAAGGATTTGTCGTCCCACGGCTGCACGGCCTTGCCGCCGCCCTTGATCCAGGCCTTGGCGGCCTCGACCTCGGCGCCCTTAGCGACCACTTCGTGGATAATGCCCGCGCCTTTCGCGTCGTTGGGGCGGAAGGACTTGCCCTCGCTCATCGCCATCATGGCGGCCTGCACGCCGATCAGGCGGGTCAGGCGCTGCGTGCCGCCGCCGCCGGGGAACAGGCCGACCTTGATCTCGGGCAGGCCCAGCTGGATTTTCGGGTCGTCGCCCGCGACGCGGTAGTGGCAGGCAAGGGTCAGCTCGAGCCCGCCGCCGAGCGCCAGCCCGTTGATCGCCGCCGCCACCGGCTTGCCGCAGGTCTCCAGCGCCCGCAGCGCCCCGTTCAGCCGCCAGCCGGCGTCATAGGCCGCCTGCAAATCCGCCCCGCCGAGCATGCCCGAGGCCATGTCGCCGAGGTCCGCCCCGGCGCAGAAGCCGCTGGTCTTGCCCGAGGTCAGCACCGCGCCCTTGATGGCGTCGTCGGTCTTCACCCGTTCGACCCACTGCGGGATCTCGGCCATGACGCCCGAGGTCAGGGTGTTCATCGACCGCCCCGGCACGTCGAAGGTGATCAGGGCGATGCCGTCGGCGTCGACGTCGATCTTGAAGTTTTCCATTGGGTCCTCGGCTCTAGCTGAGGCGGAGCGACATTTCCGATGTCGCCTGCCAGTTCATGGTTTCGTAGATGGGACGGGCCTCGGCCGTCGGGTGCAGGATCAGATAATCGACGCCGCGAAGGCGGGCTTCCTGTTCGACCCTGCCCATCAGCCGCCGGGCGTGGCCCTGGCCGCGATGCTCCGGCTCGACGAACAGGTTGAGCACATAGCCGCGGCGGTCGCAGTCCGGGTGCTCCGGGTGCGGCGGCCAGTCGATGAACATCAGGCCGACGCTGGCGACCACCTCGCCCTCCTCCTCGACCAGCCATCCACCGTATTCGCCGCTGCGCAGGCGGGAGGCGGCCCATGGACGAAAGGCCTGCGTCATGCGGTCAAGGATCGCCGCGTCCCGCCCGGCCGCCAGAAACATCCGCCGACGATGATCGCAGACGACGTCCAGGTCTCCGAAGGTGACGGGTCGCAGGCTCAAGTCAGACCCGCTCGATCACAGTGGCGGTGCCCATGCCGCCGCCGATGCACAGGGTGATCAGGGCGGTCTCCTTGTCGGAGCGCTCCAACTCGTCCAGCACGGTGCCGGTGATCATGGCGCCGGTGGCGCCCAGCGGGTGGCCCATGGCGATGGCGCCGCCGCAGACGTTGATCTTCTCGTGCGGGATGTCGAGCGCCTGCATGTAGCGCAGCACCACGGCGGCGAAGGCCTCGTTGAGCTCCCACAGGTCGATGTCGGCGGTGGTCATGCCGAGCTTGGCGAGCAGCTTGTTGGTCACAAACTCCGGGCCCGTGAGCATGATCGAGGGCTCGGAGCCGATCGAGGCGGCCCCGCGGATACGGGCGCGCGGCTTCAGACCCAGGGCCTGCCCGGCCTCCAGCGATCCGATCAGCACACCGGCCGAGCCGTCGACGATGCCCGAGGAGTTGCCGGGGGTGTGGACGTGGTTGATGCGCTCGACCTCGGGGTAGCGCTGGTTGATGACGCTGTCGAAGGCCATCTCGCCCATCATGGCGAATGACGGGTTCAGGGCGCCCAGCGTCTGCATGTCGGTGGCGGGGCGGATGGTCTCGTCGCGATCCAGCTGGACGAGGCCGAGCTGGTTCTTCACCGGAACGACCGACTTCGCGAAGCGGCCCTCCTCCCAGCTGCGGGCCGCGCGCTTGTGGCTCTCGACGGAATAGGCGTCGACGTCGTCGCGGCTGAAGCCCCATTTGGAGGCGATCATGTCGGCCGAGACGCCCTGCGGCACGAAGTAGGTCGGGAAGGCCGAAGACGGGTCGACCGGCCAGGCGCCGCCGTCCGAGCCCATCGGCACGCGGCTCATGACCTCGACGCCGCCGCCGACGGCGAAGTCGGCCTCGCCGGATTTCACCTTGGCGGCGGCCATGTTCACGGCCTCCAGGCCCGAGGCGCAGAAGCGATTGATCTGCACGCCGGCGGTGGTCTGGGCCCATCCGGCCGACAGCACTGCGGTGCGGGCGATGTCCGCGCCGAGTTCGCCGACGGGCGTGACGCAGCCGAGGATGACGTCGTCGACCTTCGAGGTGTCGAGATCGTTGCGGTCGCGCAAGGCCTCCAGCACCTGGGTGGCGAGGCTGAGACCGGTGATCTCGTGCAGCGAACCGTCCTTCTTGCCCTTGCCGCGCGGGGTGCGGACCGCATCGTAGATGTAGGCGTCGGCCATGGGTGCGTCTCCAATCAGGACGGATTCAAAGCGTCGGATCAGAAAGCCTACGTTTACGTCAACGTCAAGTTCTTTCGGGGCTCTTCCCAAAGTGTCCATGTCCCGAAAAATTCGTGGGCCACTCGTGGACACTCCGGACAATCGGCCTTCGTCTCAAGGTGACCCCCGAAGGCGCCATGGGCCGCCAATTCCGGATGTGTCAGTCAGCGGCGCGGCAAACCGCCTCGATGTTGAAGCCGTCCGGGTCGAGGACGAAGGCGGCGTAGTAGTTCGGGCCATAGTGATCGCGGAGGCCGGGGACGCCGTGGTCCCGCCCGCCCGCGGCGACCGCAGCGGCGTGAAAGGCGTCCACCTGGTCGCGGGTGTCGGCCCGGAAGGCGACGTGGTTGCCCTCGCCCGGCTGCTCGTTGTCGGCGATGACGAAGACCGGATCGTCGCGGCCGAACATCACCACGCGCCCGCCGGCGTCGTTGCGGTCGATCTCGCCGACCACGCGGCAGCCGAGCGGCGCGAGCGCGGCCTCGTAGAAGGCCCGGGATCGGGCGAGGTCGGAAACAGCGAGGCCGATGTGATCGATCAAGAGACGATGCTCCGGCAGGATGAACGCGCCGGACAGAGGATAGATCGCGCGAATGACTCTCAGCTTGGCCAGACGCGGAACGCCCCGGCGGTTGCGGTCTTCTTGTCCCGAAGCCAGCCGATCAGGGAGAACCGTAATGGCCCAGAGCTACGAAGAGATGGACGCCATCGCCATGCTGAAGGCGGACCACCGCAAGGTGGAAGAGCTGTTCGAAAAATTCGAAAACACGAACGGCAAGGCCACGAAGCAGAACCTGGCCGAGCAGATCTGCCTTGAGCTGAAGGTGCACACGGCGATCGAGGAGGAAATCTTCTACCCGGCCTGCCGCGGCAAGATCGAGGACGACCTGGTGGACGAGGCCTATGTCGAGCACGACTCGGCCAAGCTGCTGATCAACGAGATCGAGGCCGGCGGCCCCGACGAGGAATTCTACGACGCCAAGGTCAAGGTGCTGTCGGAAATGATCGAGCACCACGTCGAGGAGGAGGAGAAGCGCGTCGAGGGCATGTTCAGCCAGGCCCGCGCCGCCGGTCTCGACATGGACGCCCTCGCCGACCAGATGCGTCAGCGCAAGGCCACGGCGATGGAGGAGTTCCAGGCCGGCCGCCCGGCCGAGACCCGCACCATGGCGGGCGACGACGTGGAGAGCGCCAAGGTCGAGGAGCCGCTCGCCGGCGGGGCGTCGCTGCGCTGAGGCCGCCGATGCATCACGCGTCCTTCGCGGGCGCGGCCCTGCTGCTGATCGCGACGGGCTGCGCCGACCCCGGCCTGCTCGTCGTGCCGCCGCCGCAGGAGCCGCGCACGGTTCAGCCCATCGCGCCGCCACGCACGACCGCACCGTCGAGCGGGGTCGAGCGCCGCCTTCTCGACGCGCACAACGCCGAGCGGGCGCGAGCCGGCGTCCCGGCGCTGCGCTGGGCCGACTCGCTTGAGGCGGAGGCCCGGGGCTGGGCTCGCCAGCTGATCGCCGGGGACACCTTCGCCCATGACCCGTCGCCGCACGGCCACGGCGAGAACCTGTGGACCGGCTGGGGCGGGAGGGTCTGGACGCCCGAGGAGATGGTCGGCGAATGGGCGGCGGAGCGGGCGAACTATGTCCACGGCCCGTTCCCGAATGTCAGCCGCACGGGCCGCTGGGCCGATGTCGCGCACTACACCCAGCTGGTGTGGCGGGACACCACCCACGTCGGCTGCGCTGTCGAGAGCCGGGGCGACCGCTCGGTGCTGGCCTGCCGCTACGCGCCGCCGGGGAATATCGACGGGCGGGCGGCGTATTGAGGAAGGCAGCAGGCAGGGATGATAGTCTCGCTGGCCGGCCGAGGTGCGTCGAGGAAACCCGGCGACCCTGCTGCCTGCTGCCTGTTGCCTGATCCCTAGCTGACGTACCCCGCCTGCATCAGCTCGGCGATGTGGATGATGGCGACGGGCCGATCTTCCTCAAGCACGAGAAGCGTGGCGATCCTGTTCTGGGTCATCAGATCGATGGCGTCGCTCATGCGGGCGTCGGGGGCGATGACCTTGGGGCGGGCGCTCATGATGTCAGCGGCGGTGAGGCCGGCGGCGTTCTCGCGGGCGAAGGCGCGGCGGATGTCGCCGGCGGTGACGATCCCGGCCAGCCTTCCGTCAGCATCGACCACCGCGGCGGCGCCCTTGCGGCCCTCGGTGATAGCCGACACGACTTCGGCGAAGGTGGCCGTGGTCGGCACCATGGCGGGCGCCGGCGGGCGGTCCCCCATCCAGTCCTTCACGCTCTGCAGGCTCATGCCCAGCTTGCCGCCCGGGTGATGCAGGCCGAAGGCCTCGGCCGTGAAGCCGCGGCGGTCCATCAGCACCATGGCCAGGGCGTCGCCCAGCGCCAGCGTCATCAGGGTCGAGGTCGTCGGGGCGAGGTTGTTCGGACAGGCCTCGGCCACCTGGGGCATGGCGAGGCAGACGGCCGAGTGGCGACCGAGGAAGCTGTTCGGCCTCTGGGTCAGGCCGATCACCGGAATGCCCTCGCGCTGGCAGAAGATCAGCGGATCGCGCAGCTCGCGGCTCTCGCCCGAGTTGGAGATGGCCAGCAGGGTGACGTCCTTGCGCAGCATGCCGAGGTCGCCGTGGCTCATCTCGGCCGGGTGGACAAAGAAGGCGTTTGTGCCGGTCGAGGCGAGGGTGGCGGCGATCTTGCCGCCGATGTGCCCGGACTTGCCCATGCCGGTGACCACCAGATAGCCGGGGCGCGACAGGATGATCTCGCAGGCCCGGGCGAGGCTGTCGTCGAGGCTGCTCTCGAGCGCCTGGAGCGCCTCAATGTTCAGACCGATGACCTCGCGCGCCCGCGCGGTCATGGCGGCGGGATCGGCGGACAGGGCGGCTTCGGGAGTGTCGTTCATCCCGGCGATGTGGCGCATCGGGCGGAAATTCTCAATCTCCCGCCCGGCGGCCGGGGATTGCTGCGTCGCGAGAAAATGCCGCGCCGGGGTCAACCTTTGCCGCACGACCGCGTTAGAAGGGGCCATGCCGATTTCAGACCCGATGATCGACGGCGCGCCCGCGCCGGTCGAAACCGCAGCGCATCTTCCCCTCCCCCCGACCCGCCTGACCCGCCCCGCCCTGTTCCTCGACATGGACGGCGTGCTGGCCCCGTTGGCCGAGACGCCGGACGCCGTCGTGCCCCACCCGGAGCGGACGGCGGCGCTGAAGGCCGCAGCCGACCGGCTGGGTCACCGTGTGGCCATCATCAGCGGCCGGACCATCGCCGAGATCGATCGCATCGCCGAGGCCAGCACCGCCTCGGCCTCCGGCGTCCACGGCCTCGAGCGCCGCCGCGCCGACGGCTCCCTGCACCGCGCCGAAGCCTCCCCCGCCGTCCGCGACGCCGTGGCCGCGTTCGAGGATTTCGCCCGCAAGCGGCCCGGCATCATCGTCGAGGACAAGGCGGTCTCGGCCGGACTGCACTATCGCGGCGCGCCCGGGCACGAGGCTGAAGTCCTCGACCTGGCGGCGCGGCTGGCCGACGAGACCGGCCTGGCGCTGCAGGCGGGCAACCTTGTGGTCGAGCTGAAGACGCCGGGCAGCAGCAAGGGCACGGCGCTCGAGGCCTTCATGCGGGAGCCTCCGTTCGCCGGGGCCGTTCCGGTCATGCTGGGCGACGACCTGACCGACGAGGACGGCTTCCGCGCCGCAGAGGCGCTGGGCGGCTTCGGAGTGCTGGTCGGGCCGCCCAGGCCGACCGCCGCCCGCTACCGCCTGCCCGACGTAGATGCGGTGCTGGCCTGGCTGAACGCCGTCGAGGAGAGTGAATGACCCCGAACCTGGACCTCGCCCCGATCGGCAACTGCTCGATCAGCGCCCTGATCGACCGCAACGGCCGCTACGTCTGGGCCTGTGCGCCGCGGGTGGACGGCGACCCCGTGTTCTCGGCCCTGATGGACGGGATGGAGCCGGATCATGGCTTCTGGGACATCGTCCTGGAGGGCCAGACGGAGGTCAGCCAGGCCTATGTCCGCAATACGCCGGTGCTGCGCACGGTGTTGACCGCCGCCGACGGGGCGGCGGTCGAAATCCTCGACTTCGCGCCCCGCCACCTGAAGCACAGCCGCATCTACCGGCCGCTGGCCTTCGCGCGGATCGTCCGGCCGCTCAGCGGATCGCCCCGCATCCGCGTGCGCCTGCGGCCAGCGGCGGACTGGGGCGCGCGGCCGGCCGAACGGACCAGCGGCTCGAACCACGTCCGCTACCGCTGCACCGACGTGACCTTCCGCCTGACCACCGACTGTCCGGTGTCGCACGTCCTCAGCGAGCGGGTGTTCCGGCTCGAGCGGCCGCACGCCTTCTTCCTGGGCCCGGACGAAGGGTACGACCAGGAAGTCGGGCCGGGGGTGTCGACGACCCTGGATCGCACCGTCGCCTACTGGCAGGACTGGGTGCGCACGCTGTACCTGCCGCTGGACTGGCAGGAGGCGGTGATCCGCGCCGCCATCCCCCTGAAACTGTGCGCCTACGAGGAGACGGGGGCCATCGTCGCGGCGATGACCACCTCGGTGCCGGAATTCCCGGAGAGCGGCCGCAATTGGGACTACCGCTACTGCTGGATCCGGGACGCCTACTATGTGGTGCGCGCACTGAACCGTCTGGGCGCGGTCGACCTGCTGGAGAACTACCTCGGCTACCTGCGGAACCTGGTCGACAACTCGGCCGGGGGTCACGTGCAGCCGGTCTACGGCGTCGGGCTGGAGCCGGGCATCGGCGAGCGGATTATCGAAAGCGTTGAGGGCTACCGGGGCATGAAACCCGTGCGGGTCGGCAACCAGGCGCACGAGCACTTGCAGCACGACGTTTACGGCCAGATCGTCTTGCCGCTGGTGCAGGCCTTCTACGACCAGCGGCTGCTGCGGCCCGGCACCCTGGAGGACTTCCACGCCCTCGAGAAGGTCGGGGAGCGCGCCTTCGAGATGCACGACAAGGTCGACGCCGGCCTGTGGGAGTTCCGCACCATCGCGCGGGTGCACACCTATTCGTCGGCGATGTGCTGGGCCGCCTGCGACCGGCTGGCCAAGGCCGCGGCGCATCTGGGTCTGGCCGACCGGGCCGGCCTGTGGCGCGAGCGCGCCACCCTCATCCGCGACCGCATCGAGACGGAGGCCTATCTGCCCGACGAGGGCCGGTTCGCGGCCAGCTTCGGCAACCGGGAGCTTGACGCCTCCCTGCTGCAGCTGACCGACATCGGCTTCCTCGATCCGCTGGACCCGCGCCAGGTAAAGACCTTCGAGGCCATCGAACGGGATCTCAAGAAAGGGCCGTACCTGTTCCGCTATGTCGAGGCGGACGACTTCGGCGAGCCGGAGACGGCGTTCAACTTCTGCACCTTCTGGTTCATCGAGGCCCTGCACCAGAACGGCCGGATCGAGGAAGCGCGTGAGATCTTCGGGGAGATGCTGAGCCGGCGAACCCACGCCGGCCTGCTGTCGGAGGACATTTCGCTGGGGGACAACGAACTGTGGGGCAACTATCCGCAGACCTATTCGCTGGTCGGCATCATCAACTGCGCCGTGCTGCTCAGCCGGTCCTGGACGGACGCGCGATGAGCGGGTTCACGACAATGCGGCGGCGCCTTCCCGCCTCCCCGCGGGTTATGCGGGCATGAGCCGGCTGATCGGCGTTGCGAACCGCGTCTCGGCGCCGAAGGACCCGGCCGCCGGGTCCGCCGGCGGCCTGGCCATGGCCCTGTCGGCGGCGCTGCGCAAGTATGACGGCCTGTGGTTCGGCTGGTCCGGGGAGACGGTGGAGACCTTCGTTCCGGAAGCCAAGATCGAGGACCGCGCCGGGGTCACCGTCGCCCTGGTCGATCTCGAGGCCCAGGACGTCGAGGAGTACTAC
>JAEYUE010000031.1 GCA_023433655.1 Pseudomonadota bacterium
GGCCTGGGCCCAGCGGCCCGAGGCGGGCCGCACCTACGCCCTTGTGGAACGGCTCGAGCGCGAGAGCCCGCCGCCGCCGCCCCGGTCTTCCGACTGGGTGCGCGGCTTCGCCAAGGTCGGCCGGGGCGTCCAGGACATCGCCGCCGAGATCACCCTGTCGCTGGCCTTCCTCGGGCGCCTGATCGTCGCCGCCGGCGCCGCCCTGAAGCACCCCGGCCGAATCCGCTGGGCGGCCTGGGTCAGCCAGACCGAGCGCGCCGGCCTCGACGCCATCCCGATCGTGGCGGTGACCAGCTTCTTCATCGGGGCCGTGGTCGCCTTCATTGGCGCCGACCTGCTCGCCCAGTTCGGCTTCGACGTCTTCGCGGTCGAGTTGATCGCCATCTCCGTGCTGCGCGAGTTTGCTGTGGTCATCACAGCCGTGCTGCTCGCCGGCCGTTCGGCCTCCTCCTTTGCGGCCGAGGTCGGCTCGATGAAAATGAACCAGGAGATCGACGCGATGCGGGTCATGGGCGTCGACCCCTTCCAGGCCCTGGTCATCCCGCGTCTGGCGGCCCTGCTGGTCATGCTCCCGCTGCTGACCTTCGTGGCGATGGTCACCGGGCTGTTCGGCGGCCTGTTGGTCGCCTGGTCGGAGCTGTCTCTCGGGCCGGCCTTCTTCGTCCAGCGCATGGTCGACATCCAAGACATCGGCAATCACCTCTTCGTCGGCCTGTCCAAGGCCCCCGTGTTCGCGATCGTGGTGGCCGGCATCGGCTGCCGACAGGGCATGGCGGTGGCCGGCGACGTCGAGAGCCTCGGCCGCCGGGTGACCGCGGCCGTGGTGCAGGCGATCTTCGCCATCATCCTGCTGGACGCCCTGTTCGCCCTGACCTTCCTGGAGATGGGCATATGACCGAGCCCATCATCGAGGTGCGCGGCCTGCTCAGCCAGTTCGGCGAGCGGGTCATCCATGAGAATCTCGACCTCGTCGTCGAGCGCGGCGAGGTGCTGGGCGTGGTCGGCGGGTCAGGCTCGGGCAAGACGGTGCTGCTGAATTCGATCATCGGGCTCAAGGAGCCCGAGGGCGGCACAGTGCGGGTGCTGGGCCACGACATGGCGGATCTGACCAAGGCCGAGGCGGCCGACATCGAGCGTCGCACGGGCGTCCTGTTCCAGCAGGGGGCGTTGTTTTCGTCGCTGACCGTGCTGGACAACGTCGCCTCGCCCCTGGTCGAGCACACCAACCTGCCCCGCGAGGTGATCCGGGAACTCGCCGAGATGAAGATCGCCATGGTCGGGCTGAAGCCCGAGGCGCACTATCTGAAGCCGGCCGAATTGTCGGGAGGCATGCGCAAGCGGGTTGGTCTGGCGCGGGCCCTGGCGCTGGACCCCGAGTTGCTGTTCCTGGACGAGCCGACCGCGGGGCTGGACCCGATCGGCGCCGGCGCGTTCGATGAGCTGATCCGCCAGCTGTCGGACGACCTGGGCCTGACCGTCTTCATGATCACGCACGACCTCGACACTCTGTACGCGATCACCGACAAGGTGGCGGTGGTGGCCGACAAGCGCATCGTGGCCAAGGCGACGGTGCGGGAGCTGGAGCATTCCGATCATCCCTGGATCAGGGAGTACTTCCTGGGGCCGCGCGGTCGCGCCGTCCACAAGGCCGCCTGAGGAGAGCGGGACGAGATGGAGAGAGACGCCCATTATGCCGCCGTCGGCATCGCCACCGTGGCCCTGCTGGCCGCCCTGGCGGTGTTCGCCATCTGGCTGGCCCGGCTGCAATTCAACAGCGACTATGACGTCTACGACATCGTCTTCTACGGTCCGGTTCGCGGCCTGTCGGAGGGTGGCGAGGTGCATTTCAACGGCATTCGCGTCGGCGAGGTCACCGACCTGAACCTTGACCCGAAGAAGGGCGACCAGGTCATCGCCCGCATCCGCGTGGACGGCACGACGCCGATCCGGGTGACGTCGCGCGCCCAGCTGGAACCTCAAGGGATCACCGGGCTGAACTACATCCAGATCACCGCCGGCAACCCGAACAGCGCCATCCTGAAGGCGCAGTACCCGGACAATGTGGTGCCGGTCATCCAGAGCCAGCCATCTCCGATCGCCGAACTGCTGTCGGGCTCAGGCACGGTGCTGGCGCAGACCGTAGACGCCCTGAACCGGATCAACCGGGTGCTGTCGGACGACAATGTGCGGTCCTTCTCGACCAGCCTGAAGAACATCGAGAGCCTGAGCACGGAGCTGGAGGCCCGCAAGGGCATGCTCCAACAGCTTGAGCAGGCGCTCACCCGGGCCAATTCGGCGGTGGCCGAGTACGAGGCGCTGGCGGTCAGCTCCCGGCAGATCGTCGAGGGCGACGGCAGGCAGGCCGTGGCCAACATCAACGCCGCGGCCGAAGAGGCGCGCGAGGCCGTCGCCTCGATCAACCGCATCGCCACGGGGGCCGAGGGCCCGGTCAACGAGTTCGTCACCACCGGCCTGCCGCAGATGCAGCAGGCGATCCAGGGGCTGGAGGACGCCACGCGGTCCCTCGAGGGCCTGATCGACGAGGTGCGGTCCAGCCCGCGCGATTTCATCGGCCGCGCGCCGAGCAAGGAAATGGAGGTCCAGCCGTGATGCGGTCTTCGATCAGCCTCGCCGCCGCAGCGGCCGCCACCCTCGCCTTGTCCGGCTGCGCCCTGCTGTCGACGCCGGATCCGGTGCAGACCTACCGCTTCGGCGGCCCGGCCGCGGCCAGCACCGCCGCGGAGGGACAGACGGGGCTGCGTCCGGTAAGCCTGCGCCGGGTCGAGTTTCCGGAGGCCGTCGAGGGCGACAAGATCCTCGGCGTGACGGGTACGGAGACGGCCTATATCGCCGGCGCGCGCTGGGTGTCGCCCGCCGCCGACCTCTACATGGAGAGCCTCGAGAACGCCTTTTCGGCACAGGCGACCCGGGTGCGGATCATCGGTCCGCGCGAGTTGAGCCGGGGCGAGCGCTCGCTGAACGTCGACGTGCGCGCCTTCGAGGCCCGCTATGAGGCGCCGGGAGCCACGCCGACGGTGGTCGTCACGGCGCGGGCCCGGCTGCTGGCCCTGCCCGACCGGAGCGTGGCGGCCGAGCGGACGTTCACGGTGCAACAGCCAGCGGCGGCGAACCGGGTCTCGGCGATCGTGGAGGCGTTCGACATCGCCACGCGGGATCTGAACACGCAGATCGTGGTCTGGACGGACGCCAACGCCGGCTGATCAGAGCGGCGAGCGCAGCTCCGACAGCCGACGCTCAATGTCTGCGCGGCGCCCCCTCGACGCGGTGAGTTCGGCCAGGGCGCGGTCGGCGCGGACCAGCAGACCGTCGCGCAGGGCCAGCAGTCGCTCATGGTCCGGGCGGACCTTCTTCGGGCGTTTGCCGGCGAGGCCGAGGGCTTCGCTCCAGCCCTGACGCCATTCGGCCACGCCTTCCCCGCAGGTCTTGAGCGCCCCGGCGGCGCGAGCGTCGGCGTTCTGAAGAGCGCGGACAAGCGGCAGCGCCCCCAGCGCGGCGGCGCGGCAGGCGTCCAGCGCGGCCTTGCGCGCCTCAAGCGGATGCGGGGTCTCGGGGTCGGCGTGCCCGGAGAGACGGCGGGCGGCGGCGAGCAGATGGGCGTCGAGCTCGACCATGGCGTCGCGGACCCCCGTCCAGACCGCATCGAGCGCGCCGGAACGGGCCACGGCCTGCTCGACCCGCCCCGTCAGGTCGGAAGCCGCGTCCGACAAGTCGGCGGAGGCCTGGCGGAAGGCGTCGCGGAAGGCCTTCAGGCGCTTGCCCCGGCTGTCGAACAGGCCGGCGAGGCCGCGGCGGGGCTCAAGGGCGGCGGGATCAAGGCGTTCGAGCACGGAGCGGGCGCGGGCCAACCCGGCTTCGGCCCCGGCCAGGTCGCCGGAGCGGGCGGCGGCGAGCGCGGCCTCGAGGCGTTCGATGACCGCGGCGCGGGCCGGTTCGGCGAAGGCCGGCGCATCGGCCTCGTCGTAGCCCGCATGGATGGCTTCGACGCGGGCGGCGTCAGGCGCCGGCGCATGCCCCTGCCAGCGATAGCTTCCGTCGGCCATCGGCCCGTCCCCCTCAGAGGCCGCGCGGCCCCGGAGGGTTAACTATGACTACGCCTTGAGGCCTTCGGCAACGGTGTAGCTGGCCTCGGTCTTCGCGGCGACCTCGTCGAGGGTGACGCCGTCGGCGAGTTCGACCAGCTCCAGGCCCGCGCCGTCCGGCTTGACGTCGAAGACGCACAGGTCGGTGATGATCCGGCTGACGACCCCGGTCCCGGTCAGAGGAAGGGTGCAGGTTTTCAGCACCTTGGACTGGCCGTGCTTGTTGGCATGGTCCATGACCACGACCACGCGCTTGACGCCGGCGACGAGGTCCATGGCTCCGCCCATGCCCTTCACCAGCTTGCCCGGGATCATCCAGTTGGCGATGTCGCCGTTCTCGGCCACTTCCATGGCGCCGAGGATGGACAGGTTGATGTGGCCGCCGCGGATCATGGCGAAGCTGTCCGAGGAGCTGAAGTAGCTGGTCTCGGGGATCTCGGTGATGGTCTGCTTGCCAGCGTTGATCAGGTCGGGGTCGACCTGGTCCTCGTAGGGGAAGGGCCCCATGCCCAGCATGCCGTTCTCGGACTGCAGGGTCACCTCCATTCCTTCGGGAATGTAGTTGGCCACCAGGGTCGGGATGCCGATGCCGAGGTTCACATAGAAGCCGTCTTGCAGCTCCTTCGCGGCGCGTTCGGCGAGCTGTTCGCGGGTGCGGGCCATTATGCGGTCTCCCGGGTGCGGACGGTGCGCTGCTCAATGCGCTTCTCGGGCACGGTCTGGACGATGCGGTCGACGTAGATGCCCGGGGTGTGGATGTGGTCGGGATCGAGCGAGCCGGTGGGGACGATCTCCTCGACCTCGGCGACGCAGACCTTGCCGGCCGTGGCCATCATCGGGTTGAAGTTGCGGGCGGTCTTGCGAAACACCAGGTTGCCGCGCTCGTCAGCCTTCCACGCCTTGACGATCGACAGGTCGGCGACGAGGCCGGTCTCCATGACGTACTGGCGGCCGTCGAATTCGCGCACCTCCTTGCCCTCGGCGACCAAGGTGCCGACGCCGGTGGCGGTGAAGAAGGCCGGGATGCCGGCGCCGCCGGCGCGGATGCGCTCGGCCAAGGTGCCCTGCGGGTTGAACTCCAGCTCCAGTTCGCCGGCCAGATACTGGCGTTCGAACTCCTTGTTCTCGCCGACGTAGGACGAGATCATCTTGGCGATCTGCTTCGTGCCGAGCAGCTGGCCGAGGCCGAAGCCGTCGACGCCGGCGTTGTTGGAGATGACGGTCAGGCCCCTGGCGCCGCTGTCGCGCAGGGCAGCGATCAGATGTTCGGGGATGCCGCACAGTCCGAAGCCGCCGGACATGACGGTCATGCCGTCGAAGGTCAGGCCCTCCAGCGCCGCGCGGGCGTCGGGGAAGATCTTCCGCATCGCTTCCTCGTTATTTTCACCGCCCGATGAATATCGGCGGCCTTCATGGTCCGTAACGCGGGCGGGGGGATGGGGCAAGGGGCGAAGCGTGCCGGCCGGGGTCTTGGCCTCGTGAGGAAGCTTCAGCCCGCCCGTTAACCTTTTTGCTCGCGTGAGGCGGGCGCGAGGTGGTCTGGGGGCGCGGATGGAGTAAAAGGCCCTCACGGAGTCCTGTTCGGGGGAATGGCGTGAGGGCTGGCGTCAACGCATTGACGGTCGCGTTTCTGGTCGGGGTGGCGGCGGGGCTGTTGCTGACGCCGGACGGGCGCCAGTGGCTGCGCCATCCGACCGTGATGCTGGGCGACCGGGCCAATGCCTCGGCGCCGGCGAGCCCGCCGCCGACCCCGGCCCCGGCCGCGGCGGCCGCCGTCGCGCCATCGGTTCCGGCGGTGACGCCGCTGTCGGCGCGGCTGGCGCAGGGACCGCTGCGCGTCGGGGTGTTCGGGGACTCCATGGCGGACGGTCTGTACGCCGGCCTGTACCGCGACCTGCGCGACGAGCCGAAGATCACGGTGACCAAATTCTCCGAAGTGTCGACGGGCCTGTCGCGCTACGATTACGTGGACATCCAGGCCAAGACGCAGCGGCAGATCAACGAGACGCCAGTCGACGTGGCGGTGATCCTGTTCGGCACCAACGACGCCCAGGGCATCAGCCTGGACGGGGTGATCCACGACTTCGGCACGGAGGGGTGGAAGGCCGCCTATGCGCGGCGGATCGACGACCTGGTTGCCATGCTGCGCAGCCGCGACGTGGCCGTCTACTGGGTCGGCCTGCCGCGCATGAAGAGCGCCCGCTTCGACGGCCGGATGGCGCTGATCAACGGGGTGGTCGAGGCGCGGATGCGGGCCCTGGGCGTGCCGTACCTGGAGACCACGGCCCTGACCTCGAACGCCGAGGGCGGCTACGAGGCCTATCTGCCCAACGACAGCGGCCGCAAGGTGCTGATGCGGGCCAACGACGGCATCCACATGTCGATGGCCGGCTATCTGCGCATGAGCGGGCCGGTGGCCGAGCGGCTGAAGCGCGACGCCGGGCTGGACCGGCCGGCCGCCGCGCCGGTCGCAGCGCCCGCCGCCTGACCATGCGCCGCCCTGGGGCCGGACTGATCGCTGGACTGTGGGCGCTGGCCGCCGCCGCCTCGGCGCAGGAAGTCCCGTATGCGCCGCCCGACCTGCCGC
>JAEYUE010000064.1 GCA_023433655.1 Pseudomonadota bacterium
GGTGAAGGTGGTGCCTTCCGGCGTGGTGACGAAGCTGAGCGTGTCCAGCGCGCCGATCACGTTGCGGCCGGTTCCGGAATAGGTCTCGAGCACCACGTCGTTGCGCTCGGCCTTCGAATAGCTGAGATCGAGGTTGGCGGACCATGCGTCGGTCAGCTGGAATTCGTTGTTCCAGCCCACCGACGTCAGCTCGGCGGTCCGCCGGTTGCCGTCATTGCGGACGACGCCCTTCACATTGTCCCAGGTGCCCGCGACAATCACACCGTCCTCGACCGTATAGCCCGGCTGCAGGGCCGGTCCCGGACGACACACGCCAGGCGCCCCGGGGCAGGCGCCCGCGCTGCCGCCCCACGCCAGCGGAAACTCGATGCCGCGCAGGATCTGGGTATTGTCGAACTCCGAATAGAAGGCGTCGAAGGTCGACCGCCAGCGGTCGTTGGGGCGGTATTCGACGGTGGCGAGGTAGCCGTCGCGAACCAGTTCGCTGGACTGCACGTACGGCTTGGCGCCGCCGATCACCAGATTGCCGTCCGAATAGGTCGGATAGCCCCAGGCGTTGAAGCGCTCGGCCTGGTAGGGCGTCGACATGTGGGCGTAGCCCAGAACCACGCCCAGGGTGTCGTCCATGAACTGGTCGATGTAGCTGACCGAGAAGCGCTGGCCGGTGTCCTCGGTGCCCGAGTTCAGGGCGCCGTAGTCGTTCCACTCGTAGCGGGCGTTCAGGGCGATGGTCTGGCGGCCGTACTCCAGCGGCCGGATGGTGCGCAGGTCGGCGGTGCCGGCCAGGCCCTGGCCGATCAGGGCGGCGTCGGGGGTCTTGTAGACCAGAACGCTGCCCAGCAGCTCCGACGGATACTGGTCGAACTCGACGCCGCGGTTGTCGCCGGCGGAGACCTGCTCCCGCCCGTTCAGCAGGGCGGTGGTGAAGTCGGGCGCCAGGCCGCGGATCGAAATGACCTGGCCGCGTCCGTCGAGGCGCTGCGCCGTCAGGCCCGGCAGGCGCGCCAGCGACTCCGCGATCGAGACGTCCGGCAGCTTGCCGATGTCCTCGGCGGTGACGACCTCGACGATCGAGGAATTCTCCCGCTTCTCGGCGATCGAGCTCTCGATCGAGCCGCGGATGCCGGTGACGATCACCTCCTCCACCTGGGTGGCCTGCTCCTGTGGCGCATCCTGCGCGGCGGCGGATCCACCGAAGGCGAAGGCGGCGACGGCGCCGAGGGCGGCGCCCCCGAGAAGACGGGCGCGGCGAGTGACGAGGGTTCGCATCTCTTTTTCTCCCTGGGAGCCGTCGCGGTTCTTCGACGCGTGCGGCGATATCGCAAAGTTATGCAAACTTATGGAAAGGATGCAAGCCGCGTCAGAACGGCCGCCTGCGCTCCGTGGCGAAAATGCGACGGCCCGCCTCGCCATATTGCGGCGCACAAGGCGGATTCTCGTGCGTCCGCCGCAATTTCGCCGGCATCCTTCGGGCAGTTGACAGTCCGGCGTTCGGCTGCAAAAACTTGCAAATCGACCTGACCGCCCACGTCGGCGGCAGGCATGACGGAGGGAACAGGACGATGACCGGACGTCGCCGGCGGCCGAAGCGCGCGCACCTGACCGCCCTGTGCGCGGCCCTCGCCGCCCTGTCGGCCGCCCCCGCCGTCGCGCAGGAGTCGTTCCGCGACCGCCCGCCGGAAGACGAGGTCATCTACTTCCTTCTGCCCGACCGCTTCGCCAACGGCGACCCCGCCAACGACCGCGGCGGACGCGATGGCGACCGTCTCGTCACCGGCCACGACCCGACCGACCCCGGCTTCTACCACGGCGGCGACCTGAAGGGCCTGACCGGCCGGCTCGACTATCTGCAGGGGTTGGGCGTGACCGCCCTGTGGATCGCGCCGCCCTTCGTCAACAAGCCGGTGCAAGGTCCGCCGGGGCAGGAGAGCGCGGCCTATCACGGATACTGGATCACCGACTTCACCCGCATCGATCCGCATTTCGGTACCAACGAGGACTTCCGCGTCCTGGTCGACGCCGCCCATGCGCGCGACATGAAGGTCTACCTCGACATCGTCATCAACCACACGGCCGACGTGATCCGATATCGCGAGTGCCCGGCGAACGACTGCGGCTACCGCTGGAAGGGCGACTACCCGTACCAGCGCCGCGGCGGGCTGGACGGCGGGGCGATCAATCCGGGCTTCACCGGCGAGCCGGGCGGCGACTTCTCGACCCTGACCCGCGCCGATTATGCGTACACGCCCTTCGTCCCCGCCGGCGAGGAGACGGTGAAGGTCCCGGCCTGGCTGAACGACCCGGCCTACTACCACAACCGCGGCAACAGCGCCTGGTACAGCGAAGCCCGGCTGGACGGGGACTTCTCGGGCCTCGACGACCTGTTCACCGAACATCCGCGGGTGATCGAGGGCTTCATCGACATCTACGGCGCCTGGATCGAGGACTACGGGATAGACGGCTTCCGCATCGACACCGCCCGGCACGTGAACCCCGAATTCTGGCAGGCCTTCGTGCCGGCGATCATGGAGAAGGCGCGGGCGCGCGGCGTTCCCAACTTCCACATCTTCGGCGAGACCTACGACTTCCAGTCGGGCACGGCGGCCATGCACACCGTCGTCGACGGCCTGCCGACCGTGCTCGACTTCGCCTACCAGCGGGTGGTGCAGAACATGGTCACCGGCGTCCAGCATCCGGACGCCATGGGCTATCTGCTGATGGAGGACGCCATCTACGCCGGCGGCGTCGCGACGGCGCGGCGGCTGCCGACCTTCACCGGCAATCACGACATGGGCCGCATCGGCCACCTGATCCTGCACGCCATGCCCGACATCTCCGATGCGGAGCTGCTGGACCGGGCGACGCTGGCGCACGCCCTGGTCCTGCTCGGCCGCGGCGTGCCGGTGATCTACTACGGCGACGAGCAGGGCTTCACAGGCGACGGCGACGACCGCCGGGCGCGACAGGACATGTTCGCCACGCAGGTCCCGGCCTACGCCGACGACCGCCGCATCGGCGCCGCCGCCGGCCCGTTCGACACCGGCGCCGACATGTACCGGCGCATTGCGGAGATGACCCGCGTCCGCGCCGCCGACGCCCGGTTGCGCCGCGGCGGCGTCAAGGTGCGGATCGCCGACCAGGAGCCGGGCGTCCTCGCCGTCTCGCGCCTCGATGATGACGGCGAGAGCCTGGTGGTGTTCAACACCTCGACCGAAGCCCGCAACGTCAACGTCCCGGTCGAGACCGGGTCGCTCGAGTGGCGCGCCCTTCTCGGCCAGTGCCCCGCCCGCGCCGCTGCGCCGGGCGCGATTTCCGTCTCCGTGCCCGCCCTGGGCTATGTCGTCTGCGTTTCCGAAGGTTGAGCGTGTCCATCCAGAGTCTCGAGTCTCCGCACGCCCTGCCCGACGCCGCCGAATGGTGGCGTGGCGCCGTCATCTACCAGGTCTATCCGCGCAGCTTCGCCGACTCGAACGGCGACGGCGTCGGCGATCTGAAAGGGATCGCCGACCATCTCGACCACATCGCCTCGCTCGGCGTCGACGCGGTCTGGCTGTCGCCCTTCTACACCTCGCCGATGCGGGACTTCGGCTACGACGTCGCCGACTATCGCGACGTCGATCCGATCTTCGGGACCCTGGCCGATTTCGACGCCCTGATCGACAAGGCGCACCGGCTGGGGCTGCGGGTCATCACCGACCTGGTCTTCGCCCACACCTCGGACCTGCACGCCTGGTTCCGCGAGAGCCGGCAATCGCGCGCCAATCCGAAGGCCGACTGGTACGTCTGGGCCGACGCCAAACCGGACGGCTCCCCGCCGTCGAACTGGCAGTCGGTGTTCGGCGGCCCGGCCTGGACCTGGGACGCGCGCCGCGGCCAGTACTACATGCACAACTTCCTGCCGGAGCAGCCTCAGTTGAACCTGCACCGGCCCGAGGTCCAGGACGCCCTGCTGGACGTGGCCCGCTTCTGGCTGGACCGCGGCGTCGACGGCTTCCGCTTCGACGCCATCAACTTCTCGATGCACGACCCGCGGCTGCGAGACAATCCGCCCCTGCCCCCCGGGGGCAAGCGGACCCGTCCGTTCGACTTCCAGGACAAGGTCCACAACCAGTCCCAGCCGCAGATCGCCGACTTCCTCAAGCGCATCCGGGCCCTGACCGACAGCTACGGCGGCCGCTTCACCGTCGCCGAGGTCGGCGGCGACCACGCCGAGCGCGAGATGCAGGCCTTCACCGCCGGCGACGACCACCTGAACAGCGCCTACGGCTTCCTTTACCTCTACGCGCCCGCCCTCGAGGCCCGCCTGGTGCGCGAGGGAGCAGAGGCCTGGCACGGCCGCGAGGGCCAGGGCTGGCCGTCCTGGACCTTCTCCAACCACGACGCGCCCCGCGCCATCTCGCGCTGGGCCGGCGAGCGCGATCCGCAGACCTTCGCCGGCATGGCCATGCTGCTGCTGATGTGCCTGCGCGGCAACGCCTTCATCTACCAGGGCGAGGAGCTGGCCCTGCCCCAGTCCGAGGTGCCGTTCGAGCGACTGCAGGACCCCGAGGCCATCGCCAACTGGCCCCAGACGCTTGGCCGGGACGGCGCCCGCACGCCGATGCCCTGGCAGGCCGGCGCGCCCCAGGCCGGCTTTTCGACCGCCGAGCCCTGGCTGCCGGTCGACCCGCGCCACCCCGCGCTTGCCGTCGACCTTCAGGAAGCCGATCCGGCCTCCATGCTGCACCTGACTCGCCGCTTCGTCGCCCTGCGCAAGGCCCACCCGCCGCTGGCCCGGGGCGACATGCGCCTGCTGGACTCGCCCGAGGGCGTCGTCTGCTTCGAACGGGCGGTCGAAGGCGAGCGACTGCTGTGCGCCTTCAACCTCGGCCCCGCCGCCGCCGACTGGTCGGCGCCTGCCGGCTGGCGGCTTGTCGAGAGCGTCAACCTGCCGGCCGGCTCGGCCGGGACCCTGCCCCCGATGGCCGGGGTCGTCCTGTCACCGGAATGAACTCAGCCCCCGCAGCTCTCGCGGACGATCAGGTCGGTCGGGATCCGTTCCGACCGGCCGACCGAGTCGCCGGGGTTGTCCAGCAGCTTGGAGACCAGCAGCCGCCCCGCCTTCATCGTGTCCTGGGCGATGGTGCTCAGCGCCGGGCGCGCATAGCGGCTGAACGGAACATTGTCGAAGCCGATCACCGAGACGTTCTCCGGCACCCGCAGGCCGGCGTGCAGCAGGGCCCGCACCGCCCCGAGGGCGATCAGGTCCGAGGCGCACACCACGCCGTCGAAGGCCACGCCACGACGGATCAGGCTGTCGACGGAGGCCTCGGCCGACTCGACCTCGAAATGGGCCTCCATGATCAGCTCGGGGTCGGCCTCCAGCCCCGCCTGACCGAGCGCTTCCAGGTAGCCCCGGTGCCGCTGCATCGCCTCGGGCGGGTCGAGATCGCCGAGAAAAACGATGCGCTTCCGGCCCAGCCGGGCCAGATGAAGCGTCGCCCGCCGGCCGCCGGCGAGGTTGTCCGACCCCACCGAGCAGTACAGCTGGTCCGGCATCTGGGCGCCCCAGACCACGAAGCGGCCATCGGTCTCGGCCAGCCGGTTCAGGCTCTGGTGCAGAAAGGACTGGCCGAGGAAGATCACCCCGTCGGCGCGGGTGTTCATCGCCGCGACAAGGTCGTCATAGCTGGTCGGCGAAAAGTGGCTCAGGATGACGTCGCAGTCGCGCTCGCGCGCCGCCTCGCCGACTCCCGCCAGCAGCTCGAGGAAGAAGGGATCGCTCAGCCGCCCTTCCCGGCCCTGCGGGCGCGGGGTGACCAGGGCGATGACGCCGTCGGCGCCGACCGGTCCCGCGGGCATGTAGCGGCGGAAGGGGTAGTCGTGCTCGCGCGCCAGCTTCCAGATCAGTTGCTTGGTGCGGGCGTTGACCGCCGGACTGTCGTTCAGCGCGCGCGACGCCGTCGAGATCGAGACGCCCGCCAGCTTGGCCAGATCTTCCAGGCGGGTGTTGCGGCGGCTCACGTTTGGTTTCCTGCTGATGGTGCAGCTGCAAATTTTGCTGCAAACCTTGCTTGTTCTGCGCCGCTGCGGCCGCGCTTGGCAAGTCCCGTTATCCGGAGCGTCCCCCGATGATCAACCGTCGTTCCCTGATCACCACCAGCGCCGCGGTCGCCGCCGTTCCGGTCGCCGCCCCGGCCCAGGAGGCGGCCCCGGCCGGCGGGCCGCAGCCGGGGGTCGCCCGCGCCGCCTCGCCCGAGGGCGTGATCGCCGTCGAGGTGGAAGCCAACAACGACGGCTTCGTCTCGTATTCGGTCAGCCGGCTCGGACGCCGGATCATCGCCCCGTCGCGGCTGGGCTTCCTGCTCACTGACGCCCGCAAGCTCGAGCGCGCCTTCGGCATCCTCGACCAGACCGTCACGTCGCATGACGACACCTGGGAGCAGCCGTGGGGCGAGCGGCGCTTCATCCGCAATCGCTACAACGAACTGCGGATCCAGCTGCAGGAGCGCTGGGGCGAGAGGCGCCGCATGGACGTGGTCTTCCGCCTCTATGACGACGGCCTCGGCTTCCGCTACGAGTTTCCCGAGCAGGAAAACCTCAAAACCGTCAACATAGGCGCCGAGCTGACCGAGTTCGCCGTCGCCGACCCCGGCACGGCCTGGTGGCTGCCGGCCTTCGAGTACAATCGCGCCGAATATCTCTACAACCGCACCGACATCGACGCCGTCGGCGTCAGCCAGACCCCGCTGACGATGCGGCTGGAGGACGGAACCCACCTGTCGATCCACGAGGCCGCGCTGGTCGACTACGCCGGCATGAATCTCCGCCGCGTCGAGGGCGGCAAGTTCCGCGCCATGCTGACCCCCGGCCTGACCAGCGCGGCGGTGGTGCGCGAGGCGCCGTTCCACACCCCGTGGCGCACCCTGCAGATCGCCGACCAGGCTGGCGGACTGGTCGAGTCCGGCCTGATCCTGAACCTCAACGAGCCCAACAAGCTGGGCGACGTCAGCTGGTTCAAGCCGATGAAGTACGTCGGCATCTGGTGGGACATGCACCTCGACACCCGCAGCTGGAACTCGGGTCCCAAGCACGGCGCCACCACCGAATACACCCTGCGCCACATCGACTTCGCGGCCGAGCACGGCTTCGGCGGGGTGCTGGTCGAGGGCTGGAACGTCGGCTGGGACGGCGAGTGGTTCGGCACGGGCTGGGGCTACAGCTTCACCCAGCCCTATCCCGACTTCGACATCGAGCGCGTGGCCGCCTACGCCCGCCAGAAGGGGGTCGAGATCGTCGGCCACCACGAGACCGGCGGCAACGCCTTCCACTACGAGCAGCAGCTGGACGCCGCCTTCGCCCAGATGCAGCGCTTCGGCTGGCACTCGGTGAAGACCGGCTACGTCGCCGACGCCGGCGGCGCGCGGGTCGGGACTGGCGACGGCCAGTCCGCCCTCGCCTGGCACGAGGGCCAGCACATGGCCCGCCACCACCTCCACGTCGTCGAGACGGCCGCAAAATACCAGGTGGCGGTCAACGCCCACGAGCCGATCAAGGACACCGGCCTGCGCCGGACGTATCCCAACACCATCAGCCGCGAGGGCGCGCGCGGCATGGAGTACGCCGCCTGGGGCCAGCCGGCCAATCCGCCGGAGCACGAGCCGAACCTCGTCTTCACCCGCCTGCTGGCCGGGCCGATGGACTATACGCCGGGCATCTTCGGCATGCAGACCCGCGTCCCCGAGGGCGTCGCCACCACCTGGGCCAAGCAGCTGGCGCTGTACGTCGTCATCTACAGTCCGATCCAGATGGCCGCCGACCTGCTGGAGAACTACGAGGCCAACCCGGCCCCGTTCCAGTTCATCAAGGACGTCGCCGTCGATTGGCACGAGACCCGGGTGCTGAACGGCGAGGTCGGCGACTTCGTCACCATCGCCCGCAAGGACCGCAACTCGGATGAGTGGTTCCTCGGCTCGATCACCGACGAACGACCGCGCGTGCTCACCGCCCCGCTCGGCTTCCTCGATCCCGGCCGCCGCTACCGCGCCGAGATCTACGCCGACGGTCCGGGGGCCAACTTCACCGACAACCGCACGGCCATCGACATCTCGGCCCGCGAGGTCACCTCGGCCGACGTGCTGGCCCTGCGCCTCGCCCCCGGCGGCGGCCAGGCCATCCGCTTCGTGCCGCTGGGCCGCGTCCGTCGTTGACCTGAAGCTCGGCGGGGAGGCCGACGCCATGACCACCACCACCCCTGAAGGCCTCGCGCCGGGCACGACAGCGACCGCCGTCCGCCCGCGCCTCAGCGGCTGGGCGATCTGGAACATGTGCGTCGGCTTCTTCGGCATCCAGATCGGCTTCGGCCTCCAGAACGCCAACACCAGCCGCATCTTCCAGACCCTCGGCGCCGAGGTGGACAGCCTCGCCATCCTTTGGATCGCGGCCCCTCTGACCGGCCTGCTGGTCCAGCCCCTTGTCGGCCATTTCAGCGACCGCACCTGGGGCCCGCTGGGCCGCCGCCGGCCCTACTTCCTGGTCGGCGCGATCCTGACCACCCTCGCGCTGGTGGTCATGCCGCACAGTCCGTGGCTCTGGATGGCGGCGTCGATGCTCTGGATCATGGACGCCTCGATCAACATCACCATGGAGCCGTTCCGGGCCTTCGTCGGAGACAACCTGCCCGAGGAACAGCGCACCACCGGCTATTCGATGCAGAGCTTCTTCATCGGGGCCGGGGCGGTGTTCGCCTCCTGCCTGCCATGGATTCTGACCGAGTGGTTCTCCGTCGCCGCCACCGCCCCCGAGGGCGTGGTGCCGATGGCGGTGCGCATCTCCTTCTACGTCGGCGCCGCCGCCCTGCTGGCCGCCGTCCTCTGGACCGTCTTCACCACCCGCGAGTACAGCCCCGAACAGATCGACGCTTTCGAGGCGGCGCGCGACGCCGGTCACGCTCCGGCCGCCGCCCGCTCCCGGAACGCCTGGTACACCGGCGGCCTTCTGTGGGCCCTCGCCGGCTCCCTCGGCGTGGCGGCGGTGGGCGCCCTCGACCTGCAGAAGGAGCTCTACATCCTCGCCGGCTTCGTCCTCGCCTTCGGCCTGCTGCAGATGATCGTCGGCGCGCTCGCCGCCGCCGGCCGCTCCAACGCCCTGACCGAGATCATGGGCGACGTCTTCGCCATGCCCCGGACCATGCAGGGTCTGGCGGTGGTGCAGTTCTTCAGCTGGTTCGCCCTGTTCGCCATGTGGATCTACCTGACCCCGGCGGTCACCGCCGTGCACTACGCCTCGCCCGACCCGACCTCGGCCGGCTACGGCGAAGGGGCCAACTGGGTCGGGGTGCTGATGGGGATCTACAACGGCATCGCCGCCCTGGCCGCCTTCCTGATCCCCGCGCTGGCCGCCCGCACCGGCCTGCGCGCCGCCCATGCGGTCAACCTGACCCTCGGGGCCGCCGGTTTCCTCGGCGTCTTCCTGATCCGTGATCCGCAGTGGCTGTGGCTGCCGATGATCGGCGTCGGCTTCGCCTGGGCCAGCATCGTGTCGATGCCCTACGCCATCCTCGCCAACGCCGTGCCGGGTCGGAAGATGGGCCTCTACATGGGGGTGTTCAACATCTTCATCGTCGTGCCCCAGCTGGTCGCCGCCACCCTGCTCGGGGCGGTGCTGAACGGCCTGTTCGGCGGCCAGCCGATCTTCGCCCTCGTCCTCGGCGCCGTCAGCTTCCTGATCGCCGCCGTCGCCAGCCTGCTGGTCCCCGCCGCCCCCTCCGCCGTCCGTCCGTGAGCCCCGCCATGCGTCTGTCCCTCCTCCTCTCCGGCGTCGCCGCCTTCGCCCTCTCCGCGCCCGCCCTCGCCCAGGTCGCCCCCGGCGCGCCCGGCGAGACGCCGACTTGGGTCAACGCCGCCAAGACCGGCGCCGGCGCCTCCTGGGAAGCCTATGTCGATGGCCAGTACCGCGACGGCGGCCCGACCGGAGACGCCTCCCACGTCTGGTTCTCCATCGCCGACGGCGTCCTGACCGAGACCATGTACGGCCTGATCCACGAGGCGCAGATCAAACAGCTGCGCTTCGCCGTGGTCACGGAGGACGGCCTGTCGGTCGAGGGGACCGACACCACGAGCCGCACCGAATACCTGCACACGGACGAGGCGGGCCGCCCGCTGTCGCCGGCCTACCGGGTGATCACCACGGACAAGCAGGGCCGCTACGAGATCGAGAAGCGCATCTACACCAGCCCCGACGATCAGGCACTGGTGGTGCGCGCCACGATCCGGGCGCTGCAAGGCGACCTCACCCCCTACCTGCTGCTTGAGCCGCACATGGCCAACACCGGCGTTGGCGACCGGGGCTGGCATTCGACCGCGCCCCTGACCCAGCCCACCCCGGACGGCTCGACGAGCTACAGCGTGCTGCACGCGGCGGAGGGAGACGTCCATCTCGCCCTGTGGGCCAGCGCGGCCTTCGAGGCCCAGAGCGTCGGCTTCGTCGGCGTCTCCGACGGCCTGACCGACCTCGCCGACGGCCGGCTGGACGACCGCTACGAGACCACCGGTCCAGAGGGCGGCAACATCATGCTGACGGGCCAGTTGCCGACCCTGCAGGCGGGCGAGACCCTGTCGCGCGACTTCGTCATCGGTTTCGGGGACAGCGAGCCCGGCGCGGTGCGCGAGGCGACCCGGCCGTTTGTCACCGGCCTCGACGAGGTCCTCCGCCGCTTCAACGGCGAGGGCGACCGCATCGGCTGGGAAGACTACCTCACCTCCCTCGACCAGCTGCCGCGCCTCGCCGAACAGGCCACCGACGGCGGCAGGCTGGCGTACGCCTCGGCCCTGATGCTCAAGGTGCAGGAGGACCGCACCCACGCCGGCGCCCTGATCGCCTCGCTGTCGAATCCGTGGGGCGACACCGTCGACGCCACCAACCCCTCGACCGGCTACAAGGCCGTCTGGCCGCGCGACTTCTACCAGGTCGCCATGGCGCTGCGCGCGCTCGGCGACACCGAGACGCCTCTGGCCGCCTTCCGCTACCTGCCGCAGGTGCAGGTGGACGCGCAGACGGCCGGCAATACGGGCGCCACCGGCTGGTTCCTGCAGAAGACCTGGGTCGACGGCACGATCGAGTGGGTCGGGGTCCAGCTGGACCAGACCGCCATGCCCATCATGCTGGGCTGGAAGCTGTGGAAGGCCGGCCTCGTCTCCGACGCCGAGATGACGCGCATGTACGGGCGGATGATCAAACCGGCCGCCGACTTCCTCGTCGACGGCGGCACGGTCGGCCTGCTGTGGAACGACCGCCGGATCACCCCGCCGTGGACCCAGCAGGAGCGCTGGGAGGAGCAGGAGGGCTATTCGCCCTCCACCACCGCGGCCGTCATCGCCGGCCTGACCACGGCCGCCGACATCGCCCGCGCCTCGGGCGATCCGGCCTCGGCCGACCGCTACCAGGCCGCCGCTGACGACTACGCCTCGAAGATCGAGAGCCGGATGTTCACCACCAACGGCGAATGGGGCGACGGCCGCTACTTCGTGCGCATCACCCGCAACGAGGACCCCAACGACAAGGCCCCGATCGGGGAGAACAACGGCCAGCCCGCCCATGCCGAGGACCGCATCGTCGACGGCGGCTTCCTCGAACTGGTCCGCTACGGCGTCCGCGCCCCGGACGCCCCCTCCATCCTCGCCACCCTGCCCGAGTACGACGACCAGAGCCGCGAGGACCGCTTCCGGGTCCGTTATGACGTGAACGGGGTTCCCGCCTTCCGCCGCTACGGCAACGACGGCTACGGCGAGCAGACCGACACCGGCGGCAACTACGGCGTCGGCGGCGAGATGCACCCCGGCCAGCGCGGCCGCCTTTGGCCCTTCTTCACCGGCGAGCGCGGCCACTACGAACTGGCCGCCCGCCTCGCCCGCGGCGAGACCGACCTGACCCCGATCCGCGAGGTCTACGTCCGCGGCATGGAGTCCTTCGCCAACGGCGGCCTGCTGCTGCCGGAACAGGCCTGGGACGGCGTCGGCCACCCCACCGCGCACGACTATGCACTCGGGGAAGGCACCAACTCCGCCACCCCCCTGGCGTGGACCCACGCTGAATACATCAAGCTGCTGCGCTCCCTCGCCGATCGCGCGGTCTGGGACCGCTACGCCCCGGTCGAGGACCGCTTCGCCCGCTAGCGCCAGGGCGCGGCGGGGTCTAACGAGGGCGGATGACCCAGGGTCCCGTCCTCGTCACCGGCTCGGCCGGCTTCGTCGGCTATCACACCGCCCGCCGCCTTCTGGTGCGCGGCGAGACCGTGGTCGGCGTCGACAATCTGAACGCCTACTACGATCCGGCGCTGAAGCAGGCGCGGCTGGCACGGCTCCAGGCACTGCCCGGCTATGTCCACTACACCCTGGACCTCGCCGACCGCGACGGCATGCGGGCCCTGTTCGCTGAACATTCGCCGCGCCGCATCGTCCACCTCGGGGCCCAGGCCGGAATCCGCTACAGCGTCGAGAATCCGGAGAGCTACGTCGATTCCAACGTCGTCGGCTTCCTGACCGTGCTGGAAGGCGCTCGCGCGGTGCAGGCCGAGCATCTCGTGTTCGCCTCGACCAGCTCGGTCTACGGCGCCTCCGCGGCCCTGCCCTTCTCGGTGCAGCAGGGGGTCGCCCATCCGCTCAACGTCTACGCCGCCACCAAGATCGCCAATGAGGCGATGGCGCACTCCTACGCCTACATCTTCGGCATCCCGTCGACCGGCCTGCGCTTCTTCACCGTCTACGGGCCGTGGGGCCGCCCGGACATGGCCCTGTTCAAGTTCACCCGCGCCATCCTCGAGGGCCGCCCCATCGACGTCTATGGCGAGGGCGCCATGGAGCGTGACTTCACCTACGTCGACGACATCGTCGACGGGGTGATCGCGGCGCTGGACGACGTGGCCTGCAAGGATCCTGCGTGGCAGGCTGACGCTCCCGGCCAGGCGACCAGCGGGGTGGCCCCGTGGCGTCTGCTCAATCTCGGCGCCGGCCGCCGCGAGAAGCTGTCGCGCTATATCGAGGTGCTGGAACAGGCGCTTGGCCAGAAGGCGATCCTCAACATCCTGCCCACCCAGGAGGGCGAGATGACCCGCACAGAAGCCGACGTGAGCGAGACCCGTACCGCCCTCGGCTACGATCCCGGGACCCCCATCGACGTCGGGGTCGGCCGCTTCGTCGACTGGTATCGCGACTTCTACGCCGTCTGAGACAGACGAAAGGGCGGAGCCGTCGCCGGCCCCGCCCTTCCGGCGTCTGCAGCGATGATCAGGGGACGGGGTTGCCGTCGACGTCGACCACCGTCACCTCGCCGATGCCCAGCGCCCGGATCTTCTCCTCGATCGAGGCCCGGTCGCCCACCACCACCCAGGTGGTCGGGCCCGAACCCACGACCTGCCGCGCCGCCTCGGTCGCCCGCTGAGCGTCCATGGCCGCCACCCGCTGGGCGTAGGTTTCGTAGTAGTCCTGGGGCACGCCCCAGACGACCATGTTGGCCAGTTCGCCGACGATGGCGCCGTTGGTCTCCCAGTTGCCGGCCATGCCCTGCACCATGTTGGCGCGGGCCGCCGCGATCTCGCCTTCGGTCAGCGGGCGCGAGCCCACCACCTCGGTCAGCTCGCGGCGCAGCTCGGCCAGGCTTTCCGCCGTCTTGTCCGACTGCACCCCGGCGCTGACCATGTAGATGCGCTCGCCGCGCCCGAAGGGCACGCCCCCGCCCGCGCCGTAGGACCAGCCCTTGTCCTCGCGCAGGTTCATGTTGATGCGGCTGGTGAAGGCGCCGCCGAGGGCCGTGTTCATGGTCTCGATGGCGGGCTCGGTGGCTGGATCGAAAGCGTCGACCACGCGGCCGGCCAGGATGGTCGATTGCGGCCCGGCCCGGTCGACGATCAGGATACGCGGCGCCCCGGCCTCCGGCGCATCGGCCGGTCCCGGCTTGGCCGGCATCGGTTCGGCCGGCGCCCGCCATTGGGCGAAGGCGCGCTCCAGCTTCGGCGTCAGTTCAGCCAGACCGACATCCCCCACCACCACCAGGGTGGCGTTGTCGGGCCGGAACCAGGTCTCGTGCCAGGCCTCGGCGTCGGCCGGGGTGATCGCGCCCACCGTCGCCTCGGTCCCGGCGCTTGGCCGCCCGTAGGGGCTTTCGGGGCCATAGAGCTCGCGGCTCAGCACCGTCCGCGCGATGGCCCCCGGATTGCGCCGCGCCTGCTGGATGCCGGCGATCTGCTGGGCCTGCACGCGCCGGAAGTCGGCCTCGCGGAACGCCGGATTGAGGATCACGTCGGCGTAGAGATCGAGCGACGGATCGAGCCGGGCGGTCAGGGCCGTCATCGACACATTGGTCGAATTCGTCCCCGAACCCGCGCCAAGGGTGGCGCCCAGCAGCTGCAGGCGGTCGCTGATCTCGAGCGCGTCCAGCCGGTCCGTGCCGTTGGTCATCACCTGCGGCGCGAGCTGGCCGAGACCCAGCTTCTCGTCCGGGTCGACCACTGCGCCGGCGTCGAGGATCAGGTTCATGTTGACCGTCGGCACGCTGTCGCGGCGCACCAGCATGACCTTCAGCCCGTTGGACAGCTGGCCGGTCTCGACATTCGGGAACACGGCCTGCGGCGCCGGCCCCGCCGGCGGCAGGCCCGCGCCGCGGTCGACGCCGGTGGCGGACACAGAATAGTCGGGGAAGGGCAGCACCTCGAGGCTGTAGCTGCCGTCGGTCAGCCAGCGCCGTCCGGCGTCGGTCAGGTCCCGCGGGGTGGCTGCCACCACGCGCTGATAGCTTTCGCGCCACGCGCCCGGATCGCCCAGGAACACCTCGGACGCGGCCAGCCGGTCGGACTTGCCGCCGAAGCCGCCGATCCGCTCCAGCCCGCGGATGTAGCCCGCGGCCGTCTGGGTACGTACCCGCTCCAGTTCTTCGGCGGTGGGCCCGTCGCGCAGCAGGCGGGCCATTTCCTCGTCGACGATGGCCTCGATCCGGGTCAGGTCGCCGCCGGCCTTGGCCGTGGCGACGACGAAGAACTGCCCGGCGATCTCGCGGCCGCCGGCGCTGGCCTGGACCGAGGTGGCCAGCTGGTCGTCAATGACGAGCCGCTTGTACAGGCGGGACGAGCGGCCCGACGACAGCACGTCCGCCAGCATGCCCAGATAGTCGGTGTCGGCCTCGCCCGTGGGCGTCATGTTCCACACCTTGTACAGGCGCGGCTGGCCGACGCGGTCGTACATCACCTCGCGCTGCTCGCCGACCATGCGATGCACCATGCGCTGCGGCTGGGTCACCGGCGGGCCCGAGGGGATGTCGCCGAAGTAGCGCTGCACCTTCTCGCGGGCCACTTCCGGGGTGATGTCGCCGGCCAGCACGATCACCGCGTTGGCGGCGCCGTAATAGTCGCGGAACCACTGCTGCACCGTCGCCAGGTCGGCGGCGTTGAGGTCGTCCATCGAGCCGATGACGGTGTGGCCGTACGGATGCTCGTCCGGCCAGGTCGCGGCCGTGATGGCGTTGAAGACGCGGCCGTAGGGCTGGTTCTCGCCCTGGCGCTTCTCGTTCTGGACGACCCCGCGCTGCTCATCCAGACGGGCCTGGTCGATGGCCCCCAGCAGGTGGCCCATGCGGTCGCTTTCCAGCCACAGGATGGAATCCAGCGCCGTCGTCGGCACGTTCTGGAAATAGTTGGTGCGGTCGGTGTTGGTGGTGCCGTTCTGGTCCGTGGCGCCCAGCAGTTCGGTGCCCTTGAAGAAGTCGGTGTTGTAGTTCTCCGACCCGTTGAACATCAGGTGCTCGAACAGGTGGGCGAAGCCCGAGCGGCCCTCCGGCTCGTTCTTGGAGCCGACGTGGTACCAGATGTTGACGGCGACGATCGGCGCCTTGTGGTCCTCGTGGACGATGACCGTCAGGCCGTTGTCGAGGGTGAATTTCGTGAACGGGATGTCCACGTCCGGCAGGGGCGCCAGCTGCTCGCGCGACTGGGCGGCGGCCACGGCCGGCGCGGCGGCGATATCGACGCTCTGCGCCTGGGCGGCGCCCGCCAGCAGAACGGCGGAGGCGACGCCTCCGAGCAGGATGAGACGGGTCTTGCGCATGAAATGGTCCCCTCGACGATCGCGCCTCCGGACGCGGCGACCGTCAGTGGTAACCAGCGGAGGGGGAGTGGCAAGACGGGGAATCATTGCCGTTCCGTAATGTTCAGCCCGCAGGCGCTCCCGGAAGCGCGTCGACGGCTGAACGAAAAAGGGCGTCCGTGGAGACGGACGCCCATAAATATTTCGGATTGGGAGACCCGTCAGCGCGGGCTGGCGTCCCCGCTGGTGGCCGCCGACGGGGCGGCCGGCGTCGCCTGCGTGTCCGGTTGGGCCGCGGTGCCGGTGTCGGGCGCCCCGCCGGCC